>JAKSAX010000596.1 GCA_022361395.1 Desulfobacterales bacterium
GACAGCAACAGCGGTCTCGGCCTGGCTGTCGTCCACGGCATTGTCAATAATTACGGCGGAACCGTTGAGGTGGAAAGCACGGTTGACAAGGGCAGCTGTTTTTATATTTACCTGCCTGAGGCAAAATAAGTCAGGGACAGCCGAATCTGTTCATCAGGGACCTTACAATTTCAAGCCCGCCGGTATCCGGCAGCCGGCCCTCATCCGCAGTATCTGCTTTACCTGACATATTTTCAAAGTGTTCCAGGGTGAATTCCATGAGCCCGAGCCCTGTCATGGTACAGGCGGTTTTCAGGTTTTCAAGAACCGCTGTCAGGGTTTGGGGCATAAGCCCCCCGGGTTCCGGGTGCCTGATATAGGGATAGGCTCCGGGATCCAGGACATCCAGGTCAATGTGAATATACACCGGGTTGTCTCCTTTTTCCTTTACGGCCCGGGTCAGGGCGGAGATGTCCGTCTCCATGTCACGGACGGTAACCCGGGTGATTTTATTCTCCTTTGTGTACCTGGCTTCTGCCGGGTCCATGGTCCTGACCCCGGCCAGGATCACCTGGTCGGGCCTGAGGGCTGAAAAACAGGTGTTGCCAAGAATCTTATCCCCCATTCCCATAAGGGTGGCCAGGGGCATGCCGTGGTAATCACCGGACGGGGATGTGTCCGGGGTATTCAGGTCTGCGTGGGCATCCAGCCATATCAGGGTGAAGTCGCCCCCGTGGCGCCGGTTGAGCCAGGACACCGGAACCGGTTCAATGCCGCAGTCCCCGCCTATGGTGAGAATAAACCCGGGATTTGCCTGTCTGACAATATCCGCGGCATCAGCCATCTGGGAGACTATGCTTTCATAGCCCAGGATGCCGTTGGTCACCCCAAGGGATTCGTATTCCGGGACAGGCACGGGGGTAAAACAGGTCCGGGGGCAGGTTTCCGCCAGGGCCACGGCCGAATGATACAGGGCATTGACAGAGCCCGAGCCCTGCCACTGGGGAAAGAGGAGATTCAACTGTTTATCTGTCATAAATACCTTCCAACGCCGGTTTGCCCGAATCTGAGATATAGATTTTTGCAACGGCTGATGTTCTGAGTTGTTTTTCAAGGGCAAGTGCCTTTTCCTTGGGGGCAAAATAAGCCTCAATGCCGTAACGGATCCGGTAGGATCCCGCGGACCGCCAGCTGCGCTCCTGTATCCGGCCCCGGATAAACAAGCCGGATTCCGGCCTTGTAAAGCTTACCCCTTTGTAGACATGGACCTGGTCCGGCCCGGGGGTGAGCCGGACATACACCCGTTCGTTGGGGCGGGGTTTTCCCAGGCGGTTGATTTCCTGCGCCGGTATCCTGCTGATATCGTAATTGAGCCGGGCATAGTTCCCCCTGAACAGGCTTCTCGGATCCACAGGCCTGGTTTCCAGCAATACCGGACTGCCGGTCCACATCGGGATCCGGGCGCTGATATAGACCATGGCCAGGATCCCTGTCTGCAGGAGGATGACAAGGCTGAGACCGGCGATCATGCCTTTTTTGGATAATTGCGGAAGGTTCATATTTTCTCCCCTTTCCTGGACTTCCAGAACTTTGCCGTGGCCAGGAGGATAACGGCAAATCCGAGGAACAGGGCGGCAGCCCCGATATAATCCCCCACCAGGTCAACGTAGCGGACCAGGCCGGTGAGAAGAACGGTCACCACACCAAGGAAGAAATAATGGGAGACGTGGTTTCTGATCCCGTTGACGATGAGCCAGATACCGGCAACCACCAGGATGATATTATCGGCAACGGTAAAGTAGATGGCGGCATACCGGTCCTCGACCCCCAGGGCACCCAGGAGATACGCCATGAACACCAGGCCGGCAAGCCCCGGAACAACTAGGGTTTTAAGCTGTCTGTCCCCCATAAATGCCAGTGCCGCACCGGCAAAGGACATGATGATCCCCACTGCCAGGGCCAGTTCCGGTGCCTGCCACACCTCCGGCAGGAGTTTCTCCCAGAATGCCTCAAAGCTGAGCACAAAGAGGGTGAAAATAAAAAAACGGAGGCACCAGAGGGAGAGCAGGGTGCCGTAGTCCTTTGCACCGGGATTGTCCCGGCTGATCAGGTATTTTGACAGCCCGTAGCAGACAAGCACCCAGCCCCCGGCAAAGAAGAGGTTTTCAATTTCAAGGTCCGGATATTCCCGTGCCCCGATCCACCATGAAATACAATACTCCAGGAAAAGACCCGTCAGGATCACCAGGCTAAGGAAGAGGGTGCGGCTGGAACCGGCACGGAACAGGTGCCAGGCAGCGGCGCCTAAGAATACGGGGAAGAGCCAAGGGAAATATCCCAGGTGAATCTCCAGGGTGAACCAGATGCCGGCAAGGGTCACCGTCAGCAGCATAAGGGCACGGCTTTTCAGCAGCAGGGCCAGGGGCAGTACCCCCAGGGCCCAGATCAGAGTCCCGTCCGGGTAATGTTCCCCAAGGTGGTAGATCTGGGCAATCAGCATGACAGAGGCCCCGTAAAACAGGGAGCCCAGGAAGAAGAGACCCACGGCGGGGCCCTCTTTTCCCCGGACGAACGTCATCAGGCCTGCCAGGTGGGTTGCCAGGGTAATGCTGATAAGTCCGCCCATGCGCACGGCCCTCGGGATTTGTTCCCAGTTGGCACTGACCAGGGTAATCAGGGCAAGGCCGATGAAAAGGTATCCCAGCAGCACCAATACCCAATACCCCCTGGACCGCCGGTCCATGTTGTGGAAATCAATGCCGTATGTCTTGCAGATCTCTGCTGCCTGGTCCGGGGTGATAATCTGCTTTTCCACCCAGGTCCGGCTTTCCATGGCCAGATCGTGTTTTAGAAGTCGGATTAGTCCCATCGGATCAGCTCCCTTGCTTACATCCTGTTTTTCAGGTTTACTCGGTACAGGGGATCCCCCACCAGAACCATTTTCCATGACAGATAGGGAAGGCTGACATAGTAGGCTTCGGCCAGGGTGAGATATCCTTCCGTGAGCAGGTTGAAAAAGATTTCAGGCACGGGAAAGGCCTGGATATAGGGCTCCCCCACCGGTCCGATGGTGGCGGCGGCTCCCTCCTCCAGCATCCGTTTGCACCAGGTATTCCCCTTTCCCCTCAGGGTGGTGCATTCACTGCTGGCCATGTGATAGCCCACTGCCCCCGTGGCCCAGTCAAAGGCATCAATATACCTGGCCAGGCTGTACCATCCGCAGTACAGGGCTGCGGCATCAGAAGCCTGCCCCGGCTGGAACAGGTCCTGGGTGTGGTTCAGCTTCACCGGCAGGATCTTTTTTTTCTCATGGAACCGGGCGGTTTTATGGAGGGAGTTATCGTAAAAGGCATAGCCGGTCAGTTTTTTACCCTTTTCCGGCTGCGGCCACCTGGCGTCAAAATAGGCAGTTCCCTTCAATCCTGTTTTTTCCGCCTTAATACCGTCCTTGATCATCCGCCGCACAATACCTGCGGATGGCGCATCCAGGCGGCTGACCATCATGACATCCCCCTTGGCTATCTTCAGCTCCTTCTTCCTGTTGCCCAGGTAAAAGGGGTTGGGCTGCCAGTAGTTGAGGGGATAGTTTTCAAGGTTCACCAGGGCCAGCTCCGAGTCAAAGGCTGCCCCGTAATTTTTATCCTTGGGCTGGTTGGCAGGGGGCGCGATTTTCAGGGGCACCCCGAACAGGGTCACCAGGGCCCGGATTTCCGGATGGGCCTTCAGGAAACGCCGCACAGGGGGAACCGCCTTTTTGTCATAGGCTTCCCTTGTGCAGGTTTCCTTGTCCGTCATCCACAGCAGGACAAGGTTCTGCCCGGGAATCCCCCGCTGCTCCATATAGAATCTGGCAAGGCCCGGGCTTTTTGCCGCATTGCGGTTAGCAACCACCAGGACCTCATCCGGGGTCAGGGCCATGGACCGGGATGCCGGCAGCGATAGCATCACCAGGCAAACCAGTACAACCACCCTTAGCCACAGGGCCGGGCAGCAGGGATGCTTATGACGGATACCGGCGTCCAATCATACCTCCTGGCTGATGATGCGCAGGCCGTTCAGGGTCAGTTCCTGGTCCACGGTCTCAATGGCCTCTGATACCTCGGCGATCAAAGGGGCCAGCCCGCCCGTGGCAATGACCATTGCATCAGTTTTCATCTCTTTTTTCATCCGTGTCACCATCCCTTCCACCATGGCGGCATTCCCGTAGATAATCCCGGACTTGATACTCTCTATGGTATCGTCCCCGATCACCCGTTCCGGTGCCTTGAAAATTTCCACCCGGGGAAGGCGGGAGGCCCTCTGGAAAAGGGCTTCCGAAGATATCATCACCCCCGGGCAAATGGCTCCGCCAAGGTATTCCCCCTTTTCCGTGACCACGTCAAAGGTGGTGGCCGTGCCGAAATCAATGATGATCAGGGGCTTTTTATACTTGTCATAGGCAGCCACGGCATTGACGATCCGGTCCGCCCCCACCTCATTGGGGTTGGAGTAGAGAATGGGCATCAGTTTTTTTACGGAGGCCGCATCAATCCACTGGGGAGACAGGTTTAAATACCGCTCGCAGAATGCATTGAGAATCCTCACCGAGGACGGCACAACCGAGGAGATCACCGTCTTGGTGATCTCTGACGGATCAATGCCCTTGTCCGCAAAAAGGGCCCTGGCCAGGACATTGAATTCATCTGCGGTATTCTCCCTTACCGTCCTGATCCGCCAGTCCTGCTTGAGCTCATCGTTTTCATAGACACCGATCACGGTATTGGTATTGCCCACATCAATCACCAGCAGCATGTTTCTCTCCTTATGCATTCATATTCTCCAGGTATCTTACCTGCCTGTTTTAAATGTTTACCAGTCAGTTGCGGGGATGGCAAGGGTTGAGTGCCCATGTGGTCCTCTGTTTCAGGGGAATTTTAATTTGCAATTATCCACCTCATTTTATAAAGTGGATCTATTATTCATTTACCACCCTGTTTCTGAAATCTCGTAACGGTTTGAGTATTTTGCTGATCTCATACAGATTGCCGCGTGTTGGCTCTATGGTATTTATGTCCTGCGGACACAGCTAAATCCTGTTTTATGTGAGTTTTGATTTCTCTATGGATATCTTAAACAAATAGGAGGGAATTTTGAATCACGAATTCGAATGCATCATTGTCGGATCGGGCGGTGCCGGGCTTTATTCCGCCCTTGAAACAAGCGCCGGAGCAAAAACAGCAGTCCTGTCAAAGCTGCATCCTGTCAGGAGCCACACCGGTGCTGCCCAGGGGGGAATCAGTGCCGCACTGGGAAATTGTGAGCCGGACGAGCCTGAATGGCATGCCTTTGACACGGTAAAAGGGGGGGACTACCTGGTGGACCAGAAAGCCGCCATGATCCTGGCCCAGGATGCGGTGAAAGCTGTTTACGATCTGGAAAACAGGGGACTGCCCTTCAGCCGGACACCTGACGGGAAAATCGACCAGCGCCGTTTTGGCGGGCATACCCGGGAATTTGGAAAAGGCCCGGTGCACAGGGCCTGTTATGCAGCAGACAGGACCGGGCACATGATTCTTCAGACCCTGTATCAGCAGTGCATTAAAAATAAGGTATCCTTTTTCGATGAGTTTCATGTCATTGACGTGATTCTGGAAGGCAATACCTGCAAGGGTGTTGTTGCCATCGAACTGGCCACAGGAGTAATACATACATTTTCTTCAAAGGCCGTTCTGTTTGCCACGGGCGGGTTCGGACGTATTTTCAAGGTGACGTCCAATGCCTTTGCCAATACCGGGGACGGGCCGGCTGTCCTTGCCAGGAAAGGGATTCCCCTCCAGGACATGGAATTTTTCCAGTTCCATCCCACCGGTATTAAAGGGCTGGGTATCCTGATTACAGAAGCCGTACGGGGGGAAGGCGGCATTTTAAGGAACAGGGAGGGGCAGGCCTTTATGGAGACCTATGCCCCGACCCTCCTGGATCTGGCCCCAAGGGATATGGTTTCCCGCGCTATCATGACCGAAATTCAGGGTGGCCGCGGGATGCGCGGCGATAAAAAGATAGATGACTACGTTAACCTCGATGCCACCCACCTGGGAAAAGAGGTGCTCCTGTCCAAACTCCCGGATATTACGGATTTTTGTAAAACCTACCTGGGTGTTGATCCGGCAGATAACCCCATACCGGTCCTTCCCACGGCCCATTATGCCATGGGCGGAATTCCCACGGACCTGGACGGCCGGGTGCTGGCAGATGAGAAAGGCACACCTGTTGAAGGGCTTTATGCAGCAGGCGAGTGTGCCTGCGTCTCGGTCCACGGGGCCAACCGGCTGGGTACCAACAGCCTTCTGGATCTGGTGGTGTTCGGACGCAGGGCCGGTATTCATATCAGCAATTATGTAAAAACTAATGGCGCCCATGTATTGCCGGCAACTGCCGCAGACTATGCCCGTGCCTGGGTAGACCGGCTCACCGACGGTAAATCCGGTCCCCACGGTCCTGAACTCTCCGAACAGATGCAGTCTGTTATGATGGAAAAAGTCGGGGTCTACAGGAACGCCACCCAAATGTCGGAAGCTGTAAAAACAATGGAGGCACTTGTCAAATCATACGAGGATGTCAGGGTCCAGGACAGGGGAAAGCCGTTTAATACGGATCTGCTGGAGACGATTGAACTTAAGAATATGCTTGACCTGGCCCTGGTTACAGCCGTTTCCGCCCTTGCCAGGCAGGAGAGCCGGGGGGCACATTCCAGGGAGGATTTTCCCGACCGGGACGACGATAACTGGCTCAAACATACCCTGGCTTTTTTAGATAAGGACCGGGTCAGACTCGATTTCAAAAGAGTGGACACATCGATCTGGGACCCCAAGCCCAGGACCTATTAGTTGTTATGGACACCGAAGATACCAAGGAGCAGAGATGAAGATTAATTTAAAAATAGAACGCTTTAACCCGGAATCCGGCCTTGAACCGGAATTCAGGGAATATACGGTAGAGGTGGAACCCACAGACAGGCTTTTGGATGCTTTGGTCCTGATCAAACAATACCAGGACGGTACCCTGGGATTTCGTAAAAGCTGTGCCCATGGCGTTTGCGGCTCCGATGCCATGCGAATAAACGGAAAGGACGGCCTTGCCTGTAAAACCCTGATTCAGGATGTGGCAAAGACAGAGGGGGAAACCATTGAAATCCGTCCCTTGAAACATATGCCGGTCCGGCGGGACCTGATCGTTGACCAGGACGCCTTTTTTAAACATTACCGCACGATCCAGCCCTTCCTGATAAATAATGAACCGCCACCGGAAAAAGAACGGCTGCAAACCCCCGGCGACAGGGCTGCCTTTGATGATGCCACCAATTGCATCCTGTGCGCATCCTGCTTTTCAGCCTGCCCCATACTGGATGACAATCCCGGTTTCCTCGGACCCGCTGCCCTGGCCCAGGCCTACCGGTTCATTGCAGACTCAAGGGATCAAGGGTTTGAAGAACGCCTGCCAGACCTGGATCATCCCAATGGGGTATGGGCCTGTAAAAATCATTTTGAATGTACAAAATCCTGTCCAAGGCAGATCAAAGTAACAAAACGGATCAACCAGACCAAACAGCGGATTAAAACATACAGGAAGTCAAGGGGTGAGCCCCTGAATGACGGAGGTGTATGATTATATGGCGCCGGATCAGAGGAACAGGTCCGGTTCCTTTCGCAGCTGAATCGCTTTGGCAAGCTGACCAACAGCTTCATTGAAATGCGGATCAGTCATATGCTTTGCCTGTTCC
>JAKSAX010000597.1 GCA_022361395.1 Desulfobacterales bacterium
AAACACCAAAGTGCTGCCCGGCAGGTATTCAAAATACCCATTGATCTTACCCGTTTCCCGGCGTATAGAACAGGGCATGAGTCGGTTTTTCCAGTTTTTCAACAACCTGCGCATCCGGTCCAAACTTCTGGGCGGATATACCTCTGCCTTTCTCTTCGCCCTGCTGGCCGGGGGAACCATTATCATCTTCCGGGTGGAGGCCACCATTGAATCCCATATAGAGAGCGAACTGACCAATACCACGGCCGCCATTCTGAACATGGTTGAGACGGCAGCGGCCACCTCTATCAAAAACCATCTCCGGGCCGTGGCGGAAAACAACCTGGATATTGTCCGGTCAATCTATTCGGATTTTAAGGGCGGGAAAATAACTGAGGCGGAGGCCAAGGCCCTTTCACGCAAGATCCTGTTCTCCCAGACCATCGGCAGGACCGGGTATATCTTCTGCGCCAGTTCAGACGGCATAGCCATTGAGCATCCCAACCCCGGGGTGGCCGGAAAAAACTTTACGGACCGTTCCTTTGTCCACCGGATGATAGAGATGAAAACAGGGTACCTGGAGTATGACTGGAAAAATCCCGAAGACGACCGCTTCCGGCCCAAGGCCATGTACATGTCGTACTTTGAACCCTGGGACTGGATCATCGCCGTATCGTCCTACAGGGAGGAGTTCAAAAAACTGATCAATGTGGATGATTTCAAGGAGAGCATCCTGGGCCTGAAGTTTGGCAAAGGGGGATATGCCTATATCAACGACAGCAAGGGCAATCTCATCGTCCATCCCTTCATGACCGGCAACTACTACGATGCCAAGGATAAGGACGGGAATTATTTCGTCCGGAAAATCTGCGAAATGAAGACGGGAAAAGCTGTTTACACCTGGAAAAATCCCGGGGAAATCCAGGCCCGGGAAAAGCTGGTGATCTTCAACTATATCCCGGAGTATGACTGGATTATTGCCTCTGCCTCCTACCTGGATGAGATCTACGCACCGCTGAACACGGTAAAATCGATTATTGTCGCCATTGTGCTCCTGATCTCGGTACTGGTGTTCGGCCTCTCCTTCTGGATCAACGCATCTGTGGTGCGCCCGCTGCGCGCCCTGATGAACCGGTTCGACCAGGGGGCTTCAGGAAACTTCAACGTCCGCATGCCGGTGCGGTCAACCGATGAAATCGGTCAACTGGCCGGGTATTTCAACCGGTTCATGGATAAGCTTGCGATCTCTTCCAGGGAGCTGAGGGAGGAGATCGCCCAGCGGAAGCAGAACGAGCAGGCCCTGCGGCTCTCCGAAGAGATGTTTTCCAAGGCCTTCAGGTCCAGCCCCTCGGGCATGTTCATCGTCAGCCTGGCCAGCGGAAAAATCATCAATGTAAATGACAGCTTTTTGGAGATCACGGGATTCAGCCTCCCGGATCTTATCGGCAGGGAGATACTGGGCCTTTCCTTTTTCGGGAAAAGGGAAGAGGGCCACACCCTGCTCCGGGATATCCGGCAACGGAAACCCGTGGGCAACAGGGAGATCAGTTTTTTAACGGCTGCGGGAGAGAAGCGCCAGGGCCTGATCTCCGGCGAAGGCATAGATCTCTGGGGAGAGGCCTGTATGCTGGGAGCGATGGCAGACATAACGGAATCCCGGCGGCTGGAAAGGGAAATCCTGGATATCAGCCAGAATGAACGGAAGAAAATCGCCATGTCCCTCCACGACGACCTCTGCCCCCAGCTCATCGGCATAGAGGTGATGACCAAGATGCTCAGCCGGCGGCTTGAAGAAAAAAGTGAAAACCTGGCGGACGAGGCAGGAAAAGCCACTAAAATCCGCGGCCTTATCCTGGATGCCATTGAAAAAACACGGACCCTGTCCCGGGGACTTTCCCCGGTAAACCTCGAAGACCGTCGGTTTGACGACTCCCTGGCCATACTTGCCCTTTATATCGAAGAGGTGTTCAGCATCAGCTGCACCCTGAGCTGTGATGATGGGTCTGCCCAGCCCTTTGCAGACAACAACTTTGCCACCCATGTTTATTATATCGCCCATGAGGCCGTTCACAACGCTGCCAGGCACAGCAGGTGTTCAGCCGTCCGTATCACTCTCTCCCGGGAACCGGAACAGGTCCGGCTGACAATCACGGACAACGGAAACGGCTATAATCCCCCGCCCGGCCATACCGGCATGGGTGTGAGAATCATGTCATACAGGGCCGACCGCATCGGCGGCACCCTGACCATAGACAGGGCCGGGGATACCGGCACCCGGGTCTGCCTTGACCTGTCAACCCCAATGGAAACCCAAGATGACTGAAAAAAACCTGAACATCCTTATTGTCGAAGACCACCCCATTTTCAGGATGGGGATGAAAGAGATGATCGACCATGAACCTGACATGAAAGTCTGCGGCGAAGCCGAAGATGTGAATACCGCCCTGGACCTTGTCACCTCCTGCCGCCCGGACCTGGCCATAGTGGATCTTTCCCTGAAGGAAAGCAACGGCATGGACCTGGTGCGGGAAATCCGCGAGCATCACAGGTTCTGCAATACCCTTGTCCTGTCCATGCATGACGAATCCCTCCACGCAGAGCGCTGCCTCCTGGCCGGCGCCAAAGGGTATATCATGAAGCAGGAAGCTTCGGAATCCGTGGTCACGGCCATCCGGAACATCATGGCCGGCCAGGTCCATGTCAGTCCCGGAATCATGAGCCATCTGCTCAACGTGTTCAGGAAGCAGCCGGACCTGGCCCATGCCTCCCCCCTGGCGCGGGTCACGGACCGTGAACTTGAGATATTCCAGCTCATCGGCAAAGGCCTGTCTTCAAAACAGATTGCCATGCAGCTGAACATCAGTATCAAAACCGTGGGCACCTACCGGGAGAGAATCAAGGAAAAGCTGAACCTGGGCAATGCCAGCGAACTGGTCCGCTGTGCCGTCATCTGGGTGGAGACCGGTCTGCTAAAAGGCCGTGAAACAGGATAATCCGCTCTTGTAGGTTCCCAACCTACACCCCTTTCAGCATTTCCCATACACTACTTTGGGATGTCCTCCTATTTTTTCATTCCCGTGAACAGCCTAAACTCTGGAAAAAACCCGGAACAGGAAGGAGATCCCATGACGACCATCAAAACCAGGCTGATCACCCCGGCAAAGGATGCCTACAACTATCCGCTGCTTATCAAGAACCTGCTGGACACCCCAATGATCTACTCCCCTGACACGGAGATCATTTACAGGGACCGGATGCGGTACGACTACAAAACCTTCGGACAGCGGGTAAAACAGCTGGCGGCCATGCTGGAAAAAAGGGGGGTAAAACCCGGCGATACCGTGGCTGTGATGGACTGGGATTCCCACCGCTACCTGGAGTGCTTTTTTGCAGTACCCATGATGGGGGCGGTGCTCCATACCATCAATATCCGGCTGACCCCTGAACAGCTGATCTACACCATCAACCATGCCGAAGACGATGTGATCCTGGTAAACGACGAGTTCCTTCCCCTGCTGGCCTCTGTAAAAGACCGGTTTGAAACCGTAAAACAGGTGATCCTGCTCACGGACAAAGGGGAAATGCCCGAAACGGATCTTGAGTTCGCAGGGGAGTACGAGGCCCTCATGGCAGATACAGAGGCTGAGTACGACTTCCCGGACTTTGACGAAAACACCATGGCCACCACCTTTTACACCACGGGTACCACGGGCCTGCCCAAAGGGGTGTTTTTCAGCCACCGCCAGATCGTGCTGCACACCTACGGCCTCGTGTCCGGCCTCTGCGCCTACGAGGCCCAGGCCAGTGTCAACTCCTCTGACGTCTACATGCCCATGACCCCCATGTTCCACGTCCATGCCTGGGGCATGCCCTATCTCATGACCATGCTCGGGGCCAAGCAGGTCTACCCGGGACGGTACGAGCCTGAGACCCTGCTCAAACTCATCCTCACGGAAAAGGTCACCTATTCCCACTGCGTGCCCACCATCATCAACATGCTGGTGACAAGCCCCGCCATCAGCCAGGTCAACCTGGAAGGCTGGAAGGTCATCATCGGCGGCTCGGCCCTGCCCCAGGGACTGTGCAAGGAGGCACTCAAACACGGGATAAACCTCTACAGCGCCTATGGGATGTCAGAGACCTGCCCCCTGCTCACCGTTGCCAATATCAAGCCCCACCTCATGGACAAAAGCGAGGACGAGCAGGTGGAGATCCGCTGTAAAACCGGTTTGCCCGTCCCCAATGTCAAACTTGAGATCGTTGATACAAAGGGCAGTCCCGTCCCCCATGACGGAGAGACACCCGGTGAGGTGGTGGTCAGGTCCCCCTGGCTTACCCAGGGATATGTAAAGGATGGGGAAAAGGGCCGGGAGCTCTGGGCCGGCGGCTGGCTCCACACCGGCGACATCGGGGTCATTGACGGGGAGGGCTACCTGAAAATCACGGACCGGCTCAAGGATGTCATAAAAACCGGCGGGGAGTGGCTCTCCTCCCTGGAGCTGGAAGACATCATCTCCAGGCATGAGGCAGTGGCGGAAGTGGCCGTGGTTGGCGTAACAGATGAAAAATGGGGGGAGACCCCCCTGGCCATGGTGGTGCTCAGGGACGGGTTCAGGGACAAAGTCACCAAAGAGGATATCCGGGATTTCTGCAGGACCTTTGTGGAAAGCGGTCAGATCCCCAAATACGGTGTGCCCTCAAAGATCGTCCTTGATGCCGAGATTCCAAAGACCTCTGTGGGCAAAATATCCAAGAAAGATATCCGGGCGCAATATAACGATTAACAATTTTGCCGCTCCCTTTCCGGAGGGGGCGGCATCACGGTTAAGTCATACGGAAATCCCGTGAGGTCATCCCCACCACACTCCTGGCAAAACTGCTGAAAACCGCCTTGTCAAGGCGGTTGGCCCGGACATCCTCACGGATCTCCCTGAGTGCCGCCAGCGGGGTCATGGCCTGCCGGTAGGTCCGGCTGGTGGTCAGGGCGTCAAACACATCCACCACGGCCAGGACCCGGGCCATCTCACCCAGGCTGTCCCCGGCCTTGCCCTGGGGATAACCGGAGCCGTCCAGGCGTTCGTGATGGTCCCGCACAGCCGTAAGAATCTCGTCGTCCAGGTCCCTGGGTTTCAACAGCCTGAACCCGGTCTCCGAATGTTTCCGGATTTTTTTCTTCTCCTTCAGGGTCAGGTCCCTGGGGGCGTTCAGGAGATAATCCGGTATGAAAATTTTTCCCACATCATGGAGAAGCCCTGCCAGGCCGTACATTTTAACGGTCTCCCTGTCCCCTCCGTTCTGGCAGGCATATCCCATGCAGTAGAGCATCACATTGACCAGGTGCATCTGGGTGGTGTGGTCATGGACGGCGATCCGGGCCAGATAGGTGACCACACAGGGATCTTCCAGAAACTCGTCCACAATCCGGGCAATGGTTTTAACTTTCCTGATCAGCACCCTGGTCTGGGGAGCGGCCAGGGAGACCCGGACCATTTCACTTAAAATTTTCCTGGCCTTGAGCCGGTCCACCCGCATGCTCCGTTTTAAATCATAGTTCAGCACCTGCTGCCGCCGCTGCACGGCCCGTATCAGGTTTTTTGCACCCCCGGTTATAATTCGGGGTTTTCCGGGATCCGCGGAACCGCCGGCCTTATTTTCCCCGGACACATTTTCCGTAAATCTTCCCGAAAGCCCCCCACCTGCCCTGACCAGGCCCTGACCCGTGATGTCGCCGGGAAATCCCCCGAAAGATTCCATCCCGTCACGGGCCTGATTCTTGTCCATACCTGAAAGCATTTTTATGGCCTGGCTGCTCATATTTACCGTCCTTTATTTTCCTGTTCCGGGAACCCCGTACAAATTTATTGTGTGCGCTCAATAAATCTGCAGATTCAATGCCAGGCTACCCAAAAACCACATAACACATTGAAAATACTTACGATATGATTTTTACAAAATTAATAATTGGAAAACTGTTCTAAGACGGTCCAGGAGGTGTGGCTGTTTTTACCTCGGACCAAAGTATGAATTCTGAAATGAAACCGGATAAAAACCTAGCCGGCGTTTATCCTGTCAGACCACCATAAAATGGCCTGGAACCTGTTCTTCACCCCGATCTTCTTGTAAAGGCTGTACACATGGGACTTTACCGTGGAAAGGCCGATATCCAGGGATTCACCGATATCCTTGTTGGCGGCACCAGAGGCGATCAGGCTCAGGATCTGCTCCTCCCGGCGGGTCAGGCCCGCGGACCTGACCGCACTGTCAGGAGCTCCCTCTTTCCCCACCGGGCTGATTTTGAACTTCCGGTCAAATCCGATTACTGCCCCGGATTCAGCCGCCCGGATCACCTGTCCAGACAGGCGGACCTCCACAGACCTGCCGTCCAGTTCCCTCAGGCGGTCCAGCGGAAGGGTCAGGCGGACATCCACGGGAGTGCCCATGTCCAGGGGACTGTCCGTGCGGATCAAAGCACCACCCGCACTGATGTTTTCCGTCAGAAATTCCGTTGTTTCAGCCCGGCCGTCCTCCCGGGTCAGGGTCAGCTTAGCCGGCACTTCCAGGGGGAAGCGTTCAAACTCCCGCCTTTCCTTCCCAGCCCCTGTCTTCTTTTTTCCCATCAGTCTCCCTTGAACAAAGATTTTACCCAGCCCACTATCCCCTTGGGCGCCTCCTGCACAGGTTTCTTTTTGGGTCTTGTTCTTACCACCCCTGACACGGGTCTTGCAACAGGTTTCACGGCCTGGGGCCCCAGATAGGTGGCTTTGGCCTTAAGGGACTTGAAGATTTCCCTGAGCAGGGCCTCCTGGGTATTCTCCCTGGCAATGCTCAGGCCGGGTTTCTGCCCCAGAAAGGTCTGTGAGAGATCCATTTTATTGCCGTCCCCGCAGGTCCCCATCCCTGAGAGCGCGGCAATGTTATAGGCAAACTGGGTCAGCCCGGCAACAATGATATACTCGGGCTGGGCCTGCTCCGGCATCTGGTAGTATCCCACGCCCTCAATGATATTTGCCGGCAGCTGCCAGGTTTTCAGCACCCTTGCCGCCACCAGGCCGTCCGTGGTGCCGAACATATCCCGCTCCACTTCAGCCAGGGGGCATTCGAACTCCCTTGCCTTGGCCACACAGGCATCAAACTTCTCAGGGTAGTGAATGGCCAGAAGCAATTTTCCCAGCCCGTGAAGCATCCCGGCCATGTACAGGTCACCGGGCAGCACATCCATACCCAGCATGGGGTGCCCCAGCCGCCTGTTGGCCACAGCGCAGGCCCATGAAAAGGTCCAGAAATCATTGTATGAAAATCCCTTTATATCTGGGAATTTAGGCAGGAGTTTCTGGAAGAACTGGAGGCAGACCGAATTCACGGTTTCCTTGATGCCGATCCGGGTAATGGCGGCCCGCAGGCTCACGATCTTATCCATCTCACTGTAATACTGGGAGTTGGCCAGTTGCAGAATCCGGGTGAACAGCCCGGGATCCGCCTCCACCAGCTTTGCAAATTCAGGAATATCGATCTTTTCCTCGGGCTGGCGGACCATTGTAAAAATCTGGCGCACATTATCGGGAATGGCAGGGATCTCAACGCTGGTGGTCAGAATCTCCTGGGAAATACTCAATGCTATGGTTTTTTCGCCAACCAGGGTGTCTTTCATGATGACCTGTCCTTATAAGGTAAAAGTACGGATATGTTGACGCTAACTGCTAAGGGATCGCGTAAGAGTTAGCCCACATTCTGCTTGCAAAATACCCAATGTTTTAAGGGTTTTATAAACAGATTAGGTAAAGTTATTTTTACACGATCCCTAAGGGCCGGTTCCAAAAAATTACGCTTCTTGGAAACAATTCAGATCAAGTTTTTTTGTAACGATTCCTAAAGCTAATCTATAATTTGTATGAAAAAATCAGGCTTTAGTCAATTGAATCCTTGCCGGAACGGATTCAGGGAAGGGAAATCCTGAATATACAAAGCGGGCAATACCCTGAAAAACAAATTATTCATTTTCTCAAATCAAAATCCCACTCAATATCAGCAGGTTAAAAAATAAAGTAAAAAACTAAAGGTTTCCCCGATTGTTTTTCTCAATTTTCCGGATTAGAACTACGACAATTGTTTTTACCGCCTATAACATACTGATATGAAAAGGAGAAGCAGATGAGATTCAAAAAAGTTATGACCATGGTTCTGGCAGCTCTTGTTTTTTCAACAGTTAATGGTTTCTGCGATGGGGACGGTCTGATCGTTGATGATAATGGGAAAGTGGGGATTGGTACCCCTTTACCTGATTGGAATTTACATATTAAAAAAGATATTGGTGACTCAGGGACAGGATCTACTGTTATTGGGGTAGATGCCGGTGGTTCCAGTAATTACGCAAGCCTTAGGGTTATTGGCAATGGCAGTTCTCCCAGTGGAATCTACCAGCCAGATTCAGCAGTGTTAACTGCTCCCCAGACCCTGGCAAATGGATTAAGCTTTGGTAATGTTGGCGGAGATTCTACAAAATTAAGATTTTGGACAGGTTCCGGCGATGGGACAGAGCGGATGAGAATAGATGCTTCTGGCAACATTGGTATCGGAACTACCTCTCCCAGTGCGTTACTTCATTTACAAATTCCAAACTACTCAAACGGAAGAATATTACGGTTGAAGTCAAACCTGACCTGGGATTTTGGTATAAATAATTATGGATCGGGAAATGGACAGGATCTTGGAATCATAACAGAATCTTCCCACACCAGGATGATTGTATTTGATAATGTTGGATCTGCCAACGTGAGAGTTGGTATTAACAGGAGTAATCCAAGCTACGAGTTAGACGTAAACGGCACTATTCGCGGCAACAACGTCTCCCCCTCGGATGCCCGCTGGAAAACAAACGTAACCACCCTGGAGAACTCACTGGACAAAGTATCCGGCCTCAGAGGTGTCAGGTACGAATGGAAAGATGCCGCCAAGGGAACCGGTGAACAGATCGGGCTTATTGCCCAGGAAGTTGAAGCGGTTTTTCCGGAAGCAGTTGCCACGGACAAAGAAGGATATAAATCCGTTGCCTATGGGAAACTGGTATCCCCACTGATACAGGCGGTCAAGGAGTTAAAGCAGGAAAATGACGGGCTGAAGCAGGAGGTGTCGGAGTTGAAACAATTGGTTCAGGCATTGATCAAAGAAAAATCAAAATCCTAAATAATCATGGCTGTAAATTTAAGGAGGGGATAGTATGAGTGTTTTAAATGTCCGGTCAACCCAGGATACACCCGGAGTTAATCCCGGTTGGAAATTTTCAAAACCTATTATGGCGTTTTTACGTCGGATTTCAGTATTTCTACTCATTGTGCTTGCCGGGACCATGGCTCCGGTATCAGCAGATGCGGCAGCACCTGTTATGACATCCACCTTTCAATCCATAGGCATAGAATGGGATGTAAGTGGATCAGACACCACGGAAGCCACTATACAGTACAGCGCTGATGGCGGTGCCACCTGGAAAGCGGGGCACCCCATGTGGTGGACGGGGAGTGAGTATCGCGGAAGCATTGTGATGCTGAGCCCCGGCACAACCTATACCATAAAGCTGTATCTGAACGGCACGCTTCTGGAAACGGTTCAGCAGAGCACCTGGAACGAAAACTTTCCCGTTGGTGACACCGTATACGTGAATTCAGGATCTGGGACACTGACTATCACCCAAAGCGGATCTCCCAATGCTTATCGTTTATACACGGCGCCTCCCGGACAAGAAACCGTTTTGGATGCCGGAGGCAACAGCGACCATAACATAGTAATAAATGCAAATTACGTAATCGTCCGCGGCCTGACTTTAAAGGGGGCAAGAGAGGATGCCATTGATCTTAGAGGGGGCCATGATATCGTTATAGAAAATAATGACATCTCCGGTTTTGCCACGGCTGACGGAAATTTTGTTTCCGGCATCCGTTGCAACGGTGTCAGCTCTGTCTACAGGGTTATCATCCAGAGAAACTACATCCACCACCCGGCAGGTGACGCCACCGAATGGTGTGCTCCGGGCAACTATTATGGTCCGGGCGGGATCAATCTTTCTTTGACAGGGGGGAATAGCGTTATCCGGTATAATACAGTGCTTGCAGAGGGCAATAATTATTTTTCAGACTGTATGGCCTTTGGCTCAGGCGGCCCTGATAATCCTGCCGGATCTGATAGTGAGAACACGGATATTTACGGCAACCGGATCTCCGGGTGTGTTGATAACGCCATTGAGTCTGAAAAGGCAAATAAAAACACCCGGATCTGGGGCAACTATATGGACAGGTCCTACAGTCCCATCGCCATTACGCCGACAGGTCAGGGCCCTATATACATTTTCCGGAATATATCCGACCGCAGCTTAAAATGCCCTTTCAGCAATGCTGGCAATACAGATGCGGATAAACGGGGCAGGTTTCTCAAAGCAGGCTATAACAGCAGCGATCGGGTATACATCTATCACAACACGATTTATCAAAGAGAACCTGCGGCCGGCGCCCAATACCCCCTTGGCCTGGATAAAGCCGTAATCAATGACGCTTCAGGCGGAAGTGCCGGTAATATGATCTCGCGCAACAACATATTTCATATTCATCAGGATGGCGGCAGCACATTTAACGGTGAATCCGTCAATGATTTTGACTATGACCTTTACAATGGCAGTGTCGCATCCGGTTCTGAACAGAACGGTGTTCAGGGCCAGCCCACCTATGCCCCCGGCAACGGCCCTATGGAGTTCTTTTTGGATCCGTCCAGCCTGGGAGTCGGTGTTGGCCTGCCGCTGGACAATTTTAACGCCGGATCCAGCGGTGTTGAGCCTGGCATAGGGGCTTACCAAATCGGAATGCAGCCCTTTGAGTTCGGCAAGGAAGCATATTCAGGGGGAACCGGCAGCAACGACACAATACCGCCGGAAGTCACGATCATCTCACCGGGTGATGGCGAAACCTTAAGCGGCTCAGTATTGTTCAGTGCCGCTGCCACAGACAATGTGGGCATATATAGTGTAGATTTCTTTCTCAATGGCGATCTTTGGTACACACATACCACTGCGCCTTACGAAATCATGTGGGATACGAATCAGTATGCAAACGGCAGTCATGAGTTAAGTGTTACCGTTCGCGACGCAGCAGGAAATACCGGCACAGCATCTGTCATTGTAAACGTCAATAACGGCACACCTCCAGGCCCGGACCAAACGCCGCCATCCGTTCTTATCACATCTCCAGGTGATAACGACACTGTTGGCGGGACAGTCACATTCAGCGCCACAGCCACTGACAATGAGGCTGTCAGTAAAGTAGATTTTTACGTGGGCACCCTTCTGATCTCATCAGATTCCAGTCAGCCTTACTCTGTAGCTTGGGATACCCTGAATACGACTGATGGCTCCCATACATTAAAGGCCGTGGCCACAGACACTTCGGGAAATTCCTCCGAGCACCAGGTTTCAGTCACCGTGGATAATTCGGATTGCAATACCCAGGACCTGGTCCTTGAGCAGTCAACTGTCCAGGCAGGGGAAACAGTTTCCTACTGCGCAAAGAACTCTATCTCCGCAGGCAATGCCTATATTGTTGAAGCCGGTGGGGACCTCTCCCTCTTTGCCGGCAACAGCATCAACCTAAGACCTGGTTTTTCCATCGACAAAGGAGGAAAACTCCTGGCCCGTGTAAACGGACAATAACAGATATTCCCTCAAAGGCAGGGAAACAATCAACCTGCGGCCGGCCCTGTACCCGGTGACCTCCTGTTCGCCGGCCGCAGGTATGCAAAATGATAAGAACACTTCATATC
>JAKSAX010000477.1 GCA_022361395.1 Desulfobacterales bacterium
AATCGAGAATTCTGTGCATTGGGTTTTGGATATTGCATTCCGAGAAGATGAAAGCAGGATGAGGAAAGGAAACTCACCGGAAAACTTTGCAGCCATCCGGCATATCGCTCTAAAGTTATTAAGAAACAATAAAACCTTCAAGGGAAGTGTGAAAACAAAGAGAATGAATGCAGCAATGGATCCAAAATACATGGAGAAGGTGATCTTCGGGTGATGTCTAACCCGTCTGGGACTATAGGCAATCGATAATAGTTACTTGCGTTAGCCCTGATTCTCCTCTATTGATCACTTGTTTTATCTGGTTGTTTACGCCATATTTGTTTCTGGCAATGATATCCAAGCAAAAATTCCCCGGACAACGGTTTCTCACTGGTGAAATCATCGGATAAAAATGCCGCATAAATCCCCTCCAATTCCTTTTTACGATTCTCCAGAAACCCTGCCCTGTTACCTTGCAGCCTCTGCATATAGGGTTGAAGGGAAAGCTCTATATTACGCCAGGTTGAAAAAGGCCGGTCTGCAAATCTCTGCATTGATCTTGCGGCCGTTGTTGGCCTTTCTTCACCTCCTATTCTGAGAGCTGTTTCCTCAATTCTTTCTGCTATGGCCAATAACCTGCCATAAAGATATTCCCTTGTTGTTCTTCCTTCTTCCAAAGCCATGCTGTATTCTCTCCTTTCATTTTCCTTAGGATGCCGAAGGAAAAAGCCTTTATATAAAGCACAGGCAATACCCAGGTTCCTTTGCCACTCCCAGTTCTCACAATTATTCCGGTTACAGGCCCTGCGAATGGCCGACACCATAAGATCCCGGGGGAATTGTCTGCCGTCAACAATACAGGGAAGGATACGTTCGATCACATTTTTTTTCAGTTTATCATTACTCTTCAGGACATTGCCGTATGCAGCTTCAGCAATAGCCTTTGGAGAGGGGCTGGAAACAGGCCAGATTGTTTTTTTAAAAAATTTCTTCTTACCGTCAGGGTCAGGAATGTCCCGTGTTTGCCGTTGCGGCCAGGCAAATTGATGATGCCAGCTTTCAAGCCGTTCAAGAAATTCACTGGCCAACAATTCGCGGTAATAAATAATCCCCATTCGACCGGGTGTTGCTGAGTCCAGGCCCATGATAACGATCTGCTCATTAAGTTCAAGCTCTGCATAATATCCGGCCAGATAATTTTTCAAATGCCTGGCAAAGGACTCTCCCAGGTCAATGGAATGATCTTTGGAATGTTCCGGTTCAGGTTCTGCTTCTTCCTGCAAGACAAGATCGGAATTAAACAAATCCCAGGAGCTTTTTAAAGGGTCCGGCGTCTTTCTTCCGGATATTGCCCAAGAGACATAAACCTGGTCTCCGTTACGAAAACATCTTTCCTCGTTTAAAAGCCACCTTAAAGCATTATGAGCTTTTTGAGTTACTTCGAAACCCACATTAACCGCTTGGACACCATTTTTATTAATGGTTGACTTTGTATCGGTAAATCGCCCTCTAAAGGTAAAGCCACTGTGATCATTTGAAGAAACCAGTTTGGCACCATCTCCAGGCCATCTCAAAAAACGAGGATGATTTGATGCACGCCTAATATTTTTGCCTTCAATATAACAAAAACCTTTCTTGCTATATTTCTCAAAATCAAAACCAATCCAGCTTTGAATCAAATCCTCATCTTTCCAGGTGCTGCTATCTACTTTACCAGGTTCTTCAACCCGCCACCTTATAAAGGCTTTTTCTGCTGATTTCTTTTCACTGGATCCATTTAACTTTTTAATTTTCAATGGAAATTCAATTTCATTGCTAAGATCGTTCCAAAGGGTTTTCTTTTCAAGATATTTTAGAATGGCCGCAACCTTAGGATGAGCCCAACTTGATGTTGCCCATTCATTTAACTGATTCATATATGCTGCGACTTTTTTCTCATTTGCAGTTGGGCGATCAATAGAACAATAACCGATTTCCTCACATAAAGGGTGTGGGGCAATTTTACTTCCAGCCCTACCAGCAGATTCCTCCGAGGCTGGAATTAAAGTAGGGCTATCTTCACCATGTAAAATTTTCGTTCGCCCTTTAAGAAAACTGCCATCATTATCAATTACGACCTCGATATGAGCGTTTTTAACAAAATGAGATATTGGCCATAATAAGTTTCTATGATTAAGCTGGTCCAGCTTCTGGATATTCTCATAAGTCTCATACAATTTCGCCAGCCAACTCATACCAAGGCCTCCTCACTTTCAGCAGACCGCACATTGCTATCAAGATCGAATTGCTTGGGACTCATTTTACGGATGAACCTCCTTTTACTACAGGCTTTCGGCCGGGGAAAATTCAATACACCGTTTCGCATGACAGCTTGCCAGAACCGGCTGGCCAGCTCATTTTCACCGGTTTCATCCGGATAATCGAAGCTGTGAAACATGAGCCCGAAACTCAGTTCATCAATCTTATCATAAGCCCCTTCACCCTCTCCGAATCGGCAGGGCTCGACATATCCCTGGCAGTCCCTGGTTCCCAGGAAAACATCTTGTCGCCCCCCTTTCTCAAGCATTCTTCTTGCAATGTTGAAATGTTTGCCGTCAATCCGGTCCCGGGCCAGTTCCGGACGGAACTTATTCCATTCAAAATGGGCTGCCACCTGATACTCAACCTCATGAAGAAAGGTATAAATGGCCAGGGTGTTGCCTCCGCCCCAAACCAATGGCTTTGTCCCTTTTGTCTGGGTTCGGATGTTTTTTATCACCCGAACCTTATCCACATACCAGATAATGGTAGGTTTCCAATAAATGGATTTCAAAACACCCTTAATGGCTTCATAAGTGGGAACATGATAAGAACACTTCTCCCCACCTGTTTTGGTTACCGGATCTGTGAAAAGTGCATATCTTCCCCAGAGCTTGAAACTGATGTCATTTTTCATTTATCCTCCCTAATTTAAATAATTGCAGTGTCAAACCCGCTGACCGACCGGTCGGACACGCCAAACTCAGGGCTGTAATACCGCTCATCCAAAAAATAGATTTCCTCACCTTCCTGAACCGGATACACAGCACCAGCTTCTTTCAGCTTTCTCCAAATGTTGGGAAAAAGATTGACCGAGTATTTTTGAGCCTTTTTTAACAAATCATATGCTTTGGCAGGCTCGGGTTCGGCACAAAGGGCAGCCACAATCTCCCTTCCCGCCTCATGCTGAACAATAACGGCCTGTGTGGGTGCATCTATGGCTCTGAACGCCTTGCCTGCTGTTTTAAATGACTGCTGCAGCATGAACATGGCCTTTTGGGGATCAGGTTCTCTGCCCACATTAAGATGATTATCACTGAGCAGGCTCAACAAGGTATCCTGCCTGCCGGCCTGTTTTGCCGTAAGGGGATAGGCCATTATGTCTCCCCGTTCATAAAAATAGTATGAGAAATATCGTTCGATTGCTGAAGGGCTTAAAAAATCCTCATGCCCGCTTTCACCAAGAACTCTTCCTGCATTTTCACGTCCGGCTTTAATGTCCTCCAACAGGCCAATGTTTTCCACTCCGGGATTGACGACATAAACCTGGGATGTTTCAAGGTTGCCATTTCTATTGCACCGGCCTGCAGCCTGGGCGATGGAGTCCAATCCGGCCAAGAAACGAATCGCCGAATTGAAATCAACATCAACACCAGCCTCAATGAGCTGGGTTGAAATACAAAGCACCGGAAAGTCATTATCCAGCCTTTCATTGATTTCAGAGAGAATTTCTTTACGATGGGCCGGACAAAGATTTGTACTTAGATGAAAAATGCTGTTTTCTTCCACCTGTGACTGACATATCTGATAAAGTACACGGGCCCAGTCCTTTGTATTGACAATAACCAGGCAACTTCCCTTCCCATGCATCTGTTCCAATGCCAAATCGGCGATTTCATCCTCAGTCCACCCGCCTGGACGGGTGAGATTTTTAATCTCCACCCGTTTCAAATCTTTGAAAAGTGCCTCTGCATCACCAACGAGCTCATTTTCCTCAGGAATATTAAGGGCGCCATAATTCGGATTCACTTTGTCAAGCAAAGGCTGTGTAGCTGTGCAGAGAACAGCAGTGGTCTTGGCATGATCTACCAGGAACTGTAATCCGTTACAAAAAAGATGGACGCAATTAACCGGCAGACTTTGGATTTCATCAAATATGATGACGGATTTGGCCAGGTTATGCATTCGTCTTGCTCCCCGGGTTCCGCCACCAAACAAAACTTCAAGGAACTGCACCATGGTAGTAAAAATGATGGGAGCATCCCAGTTTTCAGAGGAGAGTTTAGATTGCCAGGTCTGTCGTTCAGGTTCAAGGTTTGAATGATGCTCTAATACCCAGGAGTATTCATCTCCATCCCTCTCCAAAACATTGCGAATTACCTCGGCATTCTGCTCAATGATTGAAGTATAAGGTATAATATAGATAATGTGATCCAGATGATGCGTCTTGGCATGGTGCAAGGCATAACGCATGGAGGTAAATGTTTTTCCGCCGCCGGTGGGTACCGTCAATGTATAAATTCCTTGTGGATCGGCTGCTCTGCTCAGACATTGGCGCGATATCCTGTTGCGGATTTCATCCACATGGTTACGCTCCTCAAATCCTGTCAGGTGCTCTTCCAATCGTTTTATGACGATGTGCCAATCAACTTTCCTCCCTCTTCTATATTTCACATTTTCAGGATTTTCAAAATCGGCACTGTCTATTCGATCTGCATCAATAAGACAACTGAACAAATAACGGGTCAGAAACCCAAGTCTGAAATGTTTAAGACGACTATGTTCCTTTTTGTGAGGAACCACAACGGTAATAATTTTCTCTAAAAAGTCTTTTAAAAATGCTTCTGTTGCAATTTTATCAAGTGTATTTAAGGCAGCTTTATCCCCCTGTCTCAAGCAATCCTGCAAATGGGTCTTATTATCACTTTTCTCGATTCGTTTAAAAAAACCGTTATTGCCGTTAACCTGCAGACAGTCCAGCAGTCCTCCATGGTGAGAGGCGAGACAGACGGCCATAATCTGCCCAACCAATTTTCCCTGAGGGCCATATTTATAGAACCGCTGCCAGATCCATTGTGCTCCGGCTGTTGAGTGATCAATTTTGCCTTTGAACTTCTTAACATTAACGTACGTGTCATCATCAATGTCCGGATTTATTCCCGTTGCCAGCTGGATGTAGTCCTGAAACGATTGGCTGTACTTTCCTAAATCATGAAGAAATCCGAGAAGTTTCCCCGCTCCGGACATTCCGATTTTTTCGGCAAATTGTTTACTGACACCAGAAACGCCTTTTAAGTGTTCAAGTATGGTTTGAACCTGTTGATCCTGGCTTCGATAGTGTGCGACAAATTTGTTATGCATTCAAAACTCCATTCAAATGAGGTCTCAAAAAGCAAGGTTTTGGGCCGTTCCACTGAACAATGAGACATTCGTTCTTCGAATCCCTGATATTTGATTGGTGCCAGTTTGAATTTCAAACACCGTCATTCTTGAAAATCAATTTTTAAAGAACTCTTTTTTTCCGGCCCTTTGGATTCTGCATTTTTTTGGACCATCATTGGGAGACCACCCTCCCGATTGTTCTGATATCTGACTGCCGGCAGAGATTAAAAGATACTGAACCTGCCGATTAAATTGCCCTGCCCGGTTTTGAATAACCGGGCAGGGTGTTAACGAGTTTGATGCGGCCTCCATTGGCCACAGCTTAAATCATACCTCCGGCACCGAAGGAAACCGTGCCCGGTCAGTATGGGGATAAAACTTGGCACCGGAGAACATGTTCATGAACTCCTGGTTTACGTTAAGCTCGATATAGGTAATGGTTTCCCTGATGGCCATGACCCGGTCAAAGGCGGAGGGGTCTGTCAACATCAGGGCAGCCCCGCCAAGGGAGGAGTTTCCCAGGACCTCAAACGCGGACCGGTCCAGATCCGGGAGCATGCCGATGGAGATGGCGGATTCCGGGTTGATAAAGGAGCCGAAAGTGCCGGCCACATAGAATTTTTCCAGATCCCCAAACTCCAGGCCGGAGGTGTTTTTAACGATCACTTCAAGGATGGTGTACATGGCGGCCTTGGAGGAGGTCAGGGAGTTGAGATCCACCTGGGTCAGGCAGATGGGCTTTCCGGTTCCGGATTCTTCCGCCGGGACCAGGACAAAGGCGGGGATCTCGTCCGGTTCGGTCAGCCGGTCTTTGCAGGTTTCCGGAACAAACTTCCCGCGAATATCAATCATGCCGGATAAAAACAGGGCCGCAGCCAGGTCAATCATGCCTGATCCGCAGATACCCACCGGCGGCTGTTCTTCAATGGTGTGAACCTCAACCTGCCGGGTTACGGGGTCAATGGAGACCCTGTCAATGACACCGGGGCCCGCGGTCATGCCCATCTTTGAAACCCCGCCTTCAAGGGCGGGACCGGCTGCACCGGCACAGGCAATGAGCCAGTCCCTGCATCCTACCACGATTTCGGCATTGGTCCCCACATCCACCACCAGGCAGGGCTCATCTTTTTTATCCAGGTCACTGTAGATGATGCCGGCCAGGAGATCTCCGCCAAAGTAAGAGCCGATATTGGGAAAGAGGAAGACCAGGCCCCCGGGACGGATATCAAGCCCGATCCGCGACGCCGGAATGGTGTCCGGAATATTTACACAGGGGATATAGGGTTCCCTGATGATCTCAAAGGCTTCAATACCCAGGAAGAGATGGGTCATGGCGGTATTTCCCGCCCCTGAGACGATGAAGATATCATGGGCTGCAAGGCCCTGTTCACGGCAGAGCATCTCCAGGTCCCGGTTCACCGATGCAATGACCAGTTCCTGAAGCTCTTTTAAACCGCCTGGTTTATTTGAGTGGTGAATCCGGGCCAGGACATCCGGTCCGATGGTGGCCTGGGGATTGTCCAGTCCTGTTTCACCAAGGGTCTCACCTGTTTCCAGGTTGACCAGCCGGATTACGATCCGGGTGGTGCCGATATCCACAGCTGCCCCGAGTAAAGGTGTCTCATGATCCGGCGGAAGAAGATCCACCAGGCGCCAGGACCGCCTGTCCTTGAACAGGACGGCCTTGGCACGGAATCCCCATTGACGCAGGCGGGACGGCAGGGACGGAACAAGGTGCCAGGGGACATGGACATGATCCGTGTCAAGCTCCTGTGTCAAGGCCATCTCAAGCCGCTGGCCATCGGAAAGGTTGTTGCCGAGCATTGGCTGCCCGATCTCTATTTCCCTCACATACCCCTGGTGCGGGGCCCGGGAACTCATTTCCGCAAGGCCTCCAGTCTTGCCTTAACCTTGGGGAAATAGTTAAGTTCAGTATGTGGCAGGAAGAGTGCGCCCATATAGTGGTCCATATAGGAGGGGGTGGAGGCCAGTTCAAAGTTGGTCATCATATTCACCACCTCTGCCACGTTCCGCCTCAGGGAGTTGGTCAGGCAGTTTGTTTTACAGCCCAGCAGGGACCCGTTGCCCAGGTAAGTGACCTTGTCCGGTTCAATCTCCGGCAGCAGGCCGATGGTGATGGCGCTCTCCAGGTCCACATAGGAGCCGAAGCCGCCGGCCAGGATAATCCGCTCCACATCCTGGATGGAAAGGCCGATCTCTTCCAGCAGGGTCAGGGCTGCCGAGTACATGGCGCCCTTGGCCCGGATGAGGTTGTCCAGGTCCGGTTCGGTGATTGTGATATCCCGCTCGATCTGTGTATCTTCCTTGTAAACCAGGACATATTCCCAGATATCATCGGTCTGTCTTATTCTCGGGGTCTCAAGGCTCTGGTTGAACTTGCCCCTTGAGTCGATGACGCCGGTTTCCAGGAGTTTGGCCGCCAGGGTGATGAGTCCTGAGCCACATATGCCCTTGGCTTTGACATTGCCAACGGTGATGATCATGGGCTCATAGGTTTCGGGATCAATGGAAAAATCTTCAATGGCCCCTTTTGTGGCTCGCATGCCGTACTTTACGCCGCCCCCTTCAAAGGCAGGCCCTGCAGAGGCTGCGGTGCAGACCATCCAGTCCTGGTGGCCGATGACAATCTCTGCGTTTGTGCCGATATCCATGTACAGGGTCAGCTCGGAGGACTGGTACATGCCCGCGGCCATGACACCGGCTATGATATCCCCGCCCACATAGGAGGAGACCCCGGGATAGATCAGGGCAATGGTATGCTCCGGCAGGTCCAGGTGGATCTCCTTGGCCAGGAAGGGCGGGTACATGATGGATGCCGGTACATAGGGATCTTTCCTGATATAGGTGGGTTTGATGTTTAAAAGCAGCTGGGTCATGGTGGAGTTGCCTGCAAGGGTGATAGTGGATACCTCATAGCAGTTCACCCCTGCCTTGGTGATTATCTTTCCGATAACCTTGTTTATGGTCTCCACGACTTTATCGTGAAGCACCTCCAGCCCGTCCCCTTTTTCAGTGAAGATGATCCTTGAGATGACATCTTCCCCGTAGGAAATCTGACCGTTGAATTCACCGTGCTGGGCCAGCACCTTACCCGAATGCAGGTCCAGGACCTGGCCGTAGACCGTTGTAGTGCCGATATCCACGGCAATGGCAAAGTTCCTGTCGCTTGTATCCCCGGCCTCAATATTGGTGATCCTGTTCTTGCCGTCTTTGCGCACCGGCCTGACAATGGTGGCGGTAACCTTGAAGTTCTTTTCCCGGATGATATCCGGCACCTTGCGCATCAGGGGCAGGTCCATGGTCAGGCGGTGCTCGTCATGGTGGAGCCGCAAGTGGTTGATGATCCGGGTCACATCGGCCTGGTTGTCCCCTTCCATGGCCGGGTCCAGTTCAAGATAGATCTTTTCCACCGGCGGAATAAAGAGGCCGTTTTCCTTGAGTTCCTCCACATCCATATGCATGGCTTTGGCTGTATGGCGGGCACCGGTCTGCCTGTTCAGCCGGCTGGTCTCCATCTCGGATTCCACCGGAATCCGGACCGTGAGATCGGAGATCACGCTTGCCTTGCAGGCCAGGCGGTACCCCTGGGCATGATCTTCCTCTGACAGGTGTTCGGACACCCCGCCGTCAACCTCACCCGCCTCTATCAGGACCTTGCATTTACCGCAGACCCCGCTGCCGCCGCAGGAGGCATTGATATGAACGCCCGCTTCCATGGCAGCCCTTATCAGGTTTTCGTTTTCTTCAACTTGTACACTGCTTTCATATGGGAGAAACTTTATGGTGTAGGTCATTGCATCATCCTTATGGTCTAAGACCGCAATATATTTAGATCAGACAACAAATCAGCCAAGTCTTTTTAAAACCTTGGAATTATAGACCCTGGACCCGGGTTTGCCAAGGAAGTTGATTTTTTTTCTGCCCTGCCTGACCGGACATCCGGATATTTTCAGGAATAGGAACAGGCTTTGATGAATCATTATGCTTATATATCATCTCTGCCAAAGGAATTTACAATGCATATTATGCGCATACCGCATGAAAACAGGCCCGGGTTTCCGGGAAAAAACAATCCTCAAATCCCCTTGATTTTCCCGGGAAAACAACTGCCCCGGAACCTTGAATTTTGGGGTTTGATTTCAGCGGCTTATACAAGCAAACACTTATAATACAGGGCCGCGTAAATAGCATTGAAATTTTCCAGCTATTATGGAAGTATGAGGCACAATCTAAAGTAAATGACAATAAACTAGGTGTTTATTCATCAAAAGGGGACTTTAAATGAATACGGTTGACGAACCCAGATTAAGAGAAATTGTAGGGGAAAACAATATCAAGTCAGATCCGTCAGACCTGTATGTATACGGGTCTGATTCTTCTGTCCACCATGCCATGCCATGGGTGATTGTGAAACCTGACACCACTGAACAGGTTCAAAAACTCATGGCCTATGCAAATGAAAACAAAATCCCTGTTATACCCAGAGGCGGCGGGTCCGGCATGTGCGGCCAGACCGTTCCCGTAAAAGGTGGTATTATTCTGGACATGAAAGGCATGAACCGCATTCTGGAAATCAACATGCCCGATGTATACTGCCGGGTACAGCCCGGTGTAGTGGATGATGACCTGAACCTGGCCCTGAAACAATACGGGGTTTTCTACCCGCCCACACCGGCCTCTTCCCGGATTGCCACCATCGGCGGTGAAATAGCCAACAATGCATCCGGGGTCCGCTCGGTAAAATACGGGGCCACCCGTGACGCAGTCCTGGGTATGAAAGTGGTTCTGCCCAACGGCGAGCTTGTCTCCCTGGGTGCCCATACACGGGTCGAGGCTTCCGGTTACCAGCTTCACAAACTCATGGTCGGCTCCGAAGGCACACTGGGTGTTGTGGTTGAAGCCACTTTAAGTTTTGTACCCATCCCTGAATACAGGTGCATGGGGGTTGCCAACTTTGACTCCCTCAAAGATGCGGGTGAGGCCATCGGCTCCATCATGGCATCCGGCGCCATTCCTTCCATGCTTGAACTTGTTGACTCCGTTGCCATCAAGGCCGTGAACAAGACCATGGACCTGGGCCTTAAAGAGGTGGCCGCCTCCCTGATCTTTGAGGCGGACGGCCAGGTAAAGGAAGCGGTTGACTACGAAATCAACAAGATGAAAAAAATATGTGAAAAACACCACGGACAGGATATCTGGGCCAGCTATGATCCAAAGGAGAGGGCCAAGATATTCATGGGCCGCAAAAAACTCTTCCCCGCCCTGTCCAAGTATGATGACAAACTGGCCTCCACCTCATTGGCCGACGACATGGCAGTGCCCTATTCAAAGATGGCCGAAATGGCCGGCAAGATCCACGAGGTGGCGGAAAAGAACGATATCATCATGACCGCATACGGCCACTGCGGATCCGGCTGCATGCACACCAAGATTCTCATGGATACCAAACGCGAGGACCAGTGGCAGTCTGCCAGGGCAGCCATCACTGAAATCTATGATTATGTAAGATCCGTCAACGGCACAACCTCTGCGGAACACGGCATCGGCCTGTCAAAGGCAGAGTCATTCAAGGTTGAAAAGGCAGACTCCATCAATCTGCTGGGCACCATTAAATCGGCACTTGACCCCAACAATATTCTTAATCCGGGCAAGCTCATGCAGGCACCGGACAACTGGGTCACTGCGTCAAACCTGAGATATTCTGTGAACAGCTAATACGAGAGGGTATACATGGAAACCAAAGAAAAGAATTTTGAGCACCTGAAAAAATGGGAAGGCACTCTGGCCAGCTGTATCAGATGCGGATATTGTTACGAACACTGCCCCATGTTCAAGCACACCGGATGGGAATCCGATGCACCGCGGGCCAAGATAATCACGGCATTCGGACTTTTGTCCGGTGAAGTGGAAATGACACCCAGGTCAGCTGAAAAACTATTCAATTGTTTTTACTGCAAACGGTGTGAGGCAGCCTGCTCTTCAGGCGTTACCCTGACAGAGGTGTTTACCGATGCCAAAAAAGACCTGGCTGCAATGGGGCTTAAAGGGCCGGGCACCACCTCCGTGACCTATATGAACTGCGCCAGGTGCCTGATCTGTGTGGGAGCCTGTCCCCATGAGGCCAGATCCCACACCGAAGAAGGCATTGAGACCGATCCCACCAAGTGTCAGGCCTGCGGCATCTGTGTGGAGGTCTGCCCGGCCGGCGCCGCCACTATTGAAAACACCTTCGGCACAAGCCGTAATGAACTGACGGAACGGGCAGCAGCTTTCCTCAACTCCCATGAGTCAGCCAAAGCCATTGTCTTTGCCTGTAACTGGTCCTACTATCCCGAACTCCAGGCCTCACAACTGCCGGATTCCGAAACCCGGGACAACGACTATGAAATCCTGGTCAACATGTGCGGCGGACGCCTTGAAGCCCAGCTGCTCATGGCGCCCTTCCTGAACAAGGCAAGGGGGGTTCTGGTGGCCTGCTGTCCGGACGGCGACTGCCAGCATGACGGCAACAAAAAGGCAAAGAAAATCGTTGAGAACCTGAAAGCCACCCTGGAAAAGGTGGGTATTGATCCGGACCGAATCCGGCTGGTTGAAATTCCCGCCGGGGACAAAACCCTGTTCCAGGCTGAAATAGATACCTTTGTGGATCAGATGAACACCCTCGGCCCCATACGCTAGTTTAGGAGAAAGCAGAATGCAGATTGACGTACCATACGGAAAAGAAGGCACAATGACGGCTGAACTGGATGACGATATCCGGGTCAGCTTTCTGGAAGCCAACGATGTTGTTATTGAAGATGAAGACCAGGCCATTAAGGAGGCCATTGCCAATCCCATCAACTCAAAGAACTTCACGGATTTTTTAAGCGACGCCAAAAAGGTGCTGGTCATTGTCAATGATGCCACCCGCCCCACCCCCACCAAAAAGGTGCTGGAATTCATATTCGACGACCTGGAAAAGACAGACTTCAACTTCATCATTGCCACCGGCGCCCACAGGGGGCCCAGCGAAGAAGAGTACATCCAGATCTTCGGTGACTACTATGAAAAGGTAAAAAACAATATCATTGTCCATGACGCCAGGAAAGACGAGGACCAGGTTCTTATCGGCAAGTCCACCAACGGCACGGACATGTACGTGAACAAAGCCGGGGTTGAAGCGGACAAGATCATCATCATCTCTTCGGTTGAACCCCACTACTTTGCCGGGTACACCGGCGGCAGAAAGTCTTTCCTGCCGGGTATTGCCGGATACAAAACCATAGAGCAGAACCACAAACTGGCCCTGGTGCCCGAGGCAAAGGCCCTGGCCCTGGACGGTAACCCGGTTCATGAGGATATGATTGACGCCATCAAGACCGTGAAGCAGGAAATCTTTTCCATCATGACGGTCCTGGACAAGCACCACAAGGTCTATGCCACCTGCGCCGGCCATATCAACGATTCATTCCATGCGGCCATTGACCGGGCCAATGAAGTATTTGCCGCAAAGCTGAAAGAGAAGGCTGACATAGTGGTCTCCGTGGTCAAGTTCCCCCAGGACATCGACCTCTACCAGGCCCAGAAGGGCATCGACAATGCCAAACTGGCCCTGAAGGAAGACGGGATCATGATCCTGGTGGCCAAATGCCGCTGCGGCATCGGCGGAAAGGCCTTTGCCGATCTCCTGGGCTCCTGCGATACACCAAAAGCCGCCCTGGACAAAATCGAAAAAGGCTATGTGCTGGGCTACCACAAGGCAGCCAAAATGGCTGAAATCGGCCTCTGGGCACAGATGTGGGGCGTCACCGATGTGGAGCCGGATGTGATTTCCAGGCTGTTCATCACACCCTTTTCCGATCTCCAGACCGCCATTGACAAGGCCATTGAGGAAAAAGGCAAAGATGCCTCGGTTCTCTTCCTCATGGACGGCGGACTGACTGTCCCCCTTGTGGAATAGAAGCTGCGGACCCCCTACCCTAAAAATAAAAGCCCATTGGACAGCCTGTGAGCATTCACAGGCTGTCTTAGGATCGCGCAAAAATAACTTCACATAAATGTGAACTAATTTTTACGCGATCCCTTAGTCTGGAAAGGAACATATGAACATAATCGAACAGACCCACGAAATCCTGAGCCTGCCGGAAAACTGCCTTGAAATCCTGGAAAAGGCCGGCCGGACCTGTTACAAATCCGAAGCCAGGATCACAGCGGGCTCAGCTGAAAAATTCGTGGATATGCTGGTGCGCCACAACCACCATGCCATGATTGAATTCGGTGATATCATCGTAAAAATAACAACCAACCGCGGGGTCACCCATGAACTGGTCCGTCACCGCCACTGCAGCTTTGCCCAGGAATCCACCCGGTATGTCAGATACGACGGTGAGATGGCGTTTATCAAACCGGTATGGTCCGATGACCGCCTGCTGGGCAAATGGGATCCGGCCGGCCTTAAGTTACCGGAAGGCCTGGACCGGGGAGACCGGATATGGATGGCATCCATGGCCCGGGCGGAAAACGAGTATAACGACCTGTTAAAATCAGGATGGAAGGCCCAGGCAGCCAGGGAGATCCTTCCCAACAGCCTGAAAACAGAAATCGTTGTCAAGGCCAATATCAGGGAGTGGCGCCATATATTTGCCCTCAGGTGCGCCAAAGCCTCACATCCCCAGATGGTGGGGTTAATGCGGCCTTTACTGGAAGAAGTTAAATCAAAAATACCCGTGGTCTTTGACGACCTGGCCTTTTAACGCTCCTCCCCGGCTTTATCCGGCTGCCCCTTTGGACGGATGTCATCACCCGCCTCAGGGGCAGTTTCATTTTCAGGCTCAAGCCTGGGATCCATGTGGATGGCCACATTGGATGTCTGCTTCATGATAAAAAACTCGGATTGCTCTTCAGCCGGCACGATTTCAGCGATCTCCAGCTTACGCCAGACCAGGGAAAGCAGCACAAACCCCGCACTGCCGCCGATAAAATAGTAATAAAGCCCGTATGGATTACCTGTCCAGGTAATAACCGTGGAGGCAGCCATGGGCCCGATAATGGCCCCCACACCATAGGTCACCAGAAGGGCGGAACTGACCTTGACCACATCTTCTGCTTCAAACATGTCATGGGCCCTGGCAACGGCCACCGGATAAATGGTAAACAGGAATCCCCCGAAAAAAACCATGGCGCCGAGGATCATTTCCACATTATCGTGACCGGCAAAGGTAATAAAAAGGGAGATAAGGCATAAAACCGTGCCGATCCCCGGAATGATAAGGGTCCGGTCAAAACGGTCGGACAGGGAGCCGATGGGCCATTGAAATATCAGGCCCCCGATGATACTCAGGGTCATGTACCAGGAAAGCTGGGATACGTCCAGGTTGATGTCATGGGCAAATACCGGCCCCATGGCATAAAAGGCGGAAATCAGCACCCCGGACACAAAGCTGCCGGTCATGCCGATGGGGGCTTTTTTACAGACAGCCACAAACCGGATTCCCTCACGTTTCGGCAGTTCCGGATGAATGGCCCGGGTCATGGCCACGGGCACGATACTCATCACCATGAAAATCCCCACCACAAGATAGAGGGTATGGCTCTCCACATCTGCCATGCCAAGCACCTTCTGGCCCAGGGTCCCCCCGAGATACGTCATTATCATGTAAATGGAAAAAATACGGCCCCGGGCCTTAGGGTCGCCGCAGGCGTTCAGCCAGCTCTCTATAACCATGAAGCAGCCCATATTGGCCACACCGCTGGTAAACCTCAACACCATCCATAACGGTACTGACAGATAGAGCCCGTGGACCAGCACCACAGCGGTGCTCACGGCTGAGAATGCGGTAAAGGCACGGATATGACCCACCTGGCGGATCATGCCGCCGCAGCAGAAGGTCCCGACGGTCAGTCCCAGATAGTATACCGTCAGCACCAGCCCGGTGGTCTGGACCCCCACCCCGGCCATGGTCAGCCGCAGGCTTAAAAACGTACTCAGCAATCCCAGGGCTGTCAGAAAAAAGAAGACAGCCGAGTAAAGTGACAAAAATGGCTTCAACACCTGTATTATAGGAGTTTTCCCGATCATGGCAGATATCCTTAATCAATCGAAATCGGTGCATGGTACTCCCGGTTTATTCGGTTGTCAATATGAAAACAGATCCGTATTTGCGATTCAGATGTATACCCGGCAGCGAAAACCGCAGGATGCTCCCCGACACTCCAGCCCCCTTAAGTTCTGTATAAACTCTTCTTGCATTTCAGACCGGAGAAGCTTACTATTACGGCACTTTTTGCCCATTGTGAACTTCAATTTCATAATTAGCAGAAATTCTGATACCCG
>JAKSAX010000474.1 GCA_022361395.1 Desulfobacterales bacterium
AACCGGCAATGGTATCTGCCGACGCGATCACCTCCTGTGCCCGGCCGGACATGTGTAAGGAATTTCCCGGACCTGTGCCGACTATGAACAGTTTCATTCTGGTATTGCCACTGCCAGGGTGACATCCTTTGTCTTTTGTTTGGGTACTATCAGATTGCCCCTTTGGGCTCCCAGTATTGCTGCTGCCTCGCATACGCTTTTTTTTTTTATTTTTTTTTCCGCCATTTCGGACGGGTTCTCTATGGTTTCAACGCTGTTGAGCCGGTCCCGTTCATAAAATTTTATGGGCCGGTCAAGGGTTTTACCCAAGGCCAGTATCCCGTCTTCATCCGCCTTGACATCTGTTGTGGCAAAGGTTGACACGGCCTCAAGGCTCAATCTTTCTCTTTTAAAGGTCAGTTTCAGAAAATCAAGGATATCCTCTGCAGGTGTGTTTCTGTTGCACCCGACACCGACGCTTAATACCCGTGGTCTTAAAATTAAAGTTTCACGTGAAACTTTGATCTCTTTCCATGTGCAGACAAGATCATAGTCCCGCTCATTTACCGGACCATCCTTAATAAAAGTGCCCGGAATTTCCGGGAGGATCTTTTTCATCGGGTCATAAACGCAGATCTTTTCCCCTTTGAGGAATTTCATATTGATATGCTTGATTGCTTCCGGGTTTTCAATACCCAGTCCTGCATATTTAGCCAGCATATCGATTGACGGGCGCCTGTTCAGATCCGTGGCTGTGGTGATCACAGGTGAGGCGCCTGTTGCCTTACCCACTTCAACGGCCAACTCATTGGCTCCCCCAAGATGTCCGGAGATGAGGCTGATGGCATTAATCCCTTTTTCGTCAACCACAACAACAGCCGGGTCAATGGTCTTTGCCTTTAACAGGGGAGCGATCAGCCGGACGGAAATACCTGTGGAAAAGATAAAGATATGTTCACTGAACCTGCTGAACTGGTCTGTCAGTTCAGCTTTCAGTTTTGAAAACCGGATCACCTTTGGAAGGGGATCGGAAGACTGGTCTGACTCCAGATCTTCTTTCTCAGGCACAAAGAGGCAGGCATCTTTAAAATGAATGCCAAGGTCCAGTCCCAGGCGTACCCCGTTGGGCGTAATCGCCCAGATGGCAGGTCCGGGTCTATTTGCCCTGTCTGTATCCATGGGTAAACCGGGCATCGTAGAGTTTTGATTTAATAAGGTCCATATTCCCCTGGGAGGCCTCTACGGCCTTGCCCACAATAATAAGGGCATGCCTTGTGATATTTTCCTTTTTACATGTCTCTGTCAGGTTCTCAAGGGTGGTGTAAACAATCCTCTCTTCAGGATGGCTGACCTTATAGGCAATGGCGCAGGCGCTCTCTTTTCCATAACCGGATGTTAATATCTCCTGAACCTTATCCACAAGCCCGACACTTAAATAGATTGCCATGGATGATTGGTGCGCGGCCAGTTTTTCAAGGGCCTCTGCTTCAGGAACCGGGGTGCGGCCGCTCATGCGTGTGAGGATCAGGGTCTGGGTTACCTCCGGCAATGTATACTCCATGCCCATGCTTGCCGCTGCGGCAAATGCCGCTGTCACACCCGGAATCGCCTTGTAAGGAATCTCTTTTTTTTCAAGTTCCCTGATCTGTTCAAAAATGGCGCCATACAACGACGGGTCTCCGGTATGCAGGCGCACTACCCGTTTCCCTGAAAGATGGTACTCGGCCATTTTATCTACGATTTCCTCAAGGTCCATACCGGCGCTGGAAACCGTTTCCGTGTTCTCGCCTTTCCAGCAGAGAACCGCTTCCGGCACCAGGGAACCGGCATAGATTACCAGATCGGCACATTTAATGGCTTTCATGGCTTTGATGGTCATAAGCTCGGGGTCACCCGGGCCGGCCCCTGCGAAAATAACAGGATAAGTTGTCATATGTGTTCTGCCTTTATTGTTGAAGGTTTGCTGCCTGAAATTATCCAGACAGGATTGAGTGCATTTAATCGGTTGCCATAGGGCATGGGTTTTGACCTGGATATCTGAACCTGGATCATTTCCGGTGAAAACCCTTCAGAAGCCAGGGTCTGCATGGCCGTTTCCATGCTTTCGATAACAACGGTATTGATAACGATTCTTCCCTTGTCAGCAATCCGCCTGCAACAGCAGGAGATTATCTTATCAAGATCTTTCCCGCCACCGCCTATGAAAATCCGGTCCGGAGTTCTCAGGCTTTCGTGGCCTTCCGGGAAGTTCAGGTTGGTTACCTTTATATTGGACCGTTCAAAAATTTTAACGTTATGGATAATATCAGGAATCCTTGTTTCGTTTTTTTCAACGGCATAAACCATTCCCCAGGGAATGAGAAAGGCTGACTCAATGCCAACAGATCCGGATCCGGATCCGATATCCCACAGTATATGATCGTTCCTGGTGAGCTGCAGTTTTGACAGTGTAATGGCCCTGACTTCGGATTTGGTGATAAGTCCTTTGGTGTGGCGGAAAAAATTATCCGGCATTCCAAGAAATGTTTCATGTGAAACATTGCTTTTTGATATGGCGGATTTTATCAGGATAACGATGTTCGGGTGGGAAAAATCCCGGGCCGCAAGCTGCTTGTAATCGGTAAACCAGGTTATTTTTTCCGTGTCAGGGTTACCGAGGTTTTCAAGCACACAAATTTGGAAACCATCGATTTCAGAGAGAATTAATTGCTCGGCTATAAATGCGGGATCTTTATCCGGCCCGGTTAAAAACGCCACCTTTGATTCCCTGAGAAGGGATGCAAAGGAAAAAGGTCTCTCTGATTTTCCGTGCAGGCTTATGATTTTTGCGTCGTGCCAGGGTTGGCAAATGGCTGAAAAAGCGGCTGCCACAGAGGTGACATTGGGATGTATAACCAGGTGTTCCGCGGGTATCCGTTTTGACAGGGTTGATCCGATCCCGTAAAACAGAGGGTCTCCGGAAGCAAGAACAACCACTGCCTTTGAGGCCATCTCTTCAATGATTCTGCCGATAATGGCCTCAAGGTCTCCCTTGACCGTCAGCGTCTCTCCGTCAAAGTCCGGAAACATGGCCAACTGCCTTGTCCCGCCGACAAGAAGCTCACATTCCCTGATATGGTTTAAATGTGTTTCAGTTAAATCCCCAAGCCCCTGGCCAATGCCTATGATGTGTACAGGATTCATTTACGCCACCCAATAGTATATCAGTCCTATGATGATTAAACTGGTTATCCGGAAAAATTGACCGGACAGCAGCAGTTGTAGCCCCATCTTTGGAGAGAAAATGCCCATGTACCTCGGCAGTTGGTGTCTCAACGCCCTGATAGGAAAGGCAAGAACGTTACCCAGAAGAAGGGCCAGTACCGTCTGTTTCACTGTCAGCACCCCGGCGTTCATCAAAGCGCCGGCCGCGGCAAATCCTGAGGTGAATTCCGCAGCAAAGCTTAGTATCACCACGGATAATGACTCAACAGGCATGAACCGGATGCTGACATGGCTGGATAAAGCCTGGTTTAAATAGTCAAATGCACCGTTTATGTGAAGAACAAAGACAGCAGTGTAAATCGGTAAGACCCAGATAAGGATGTTAACGATTCTCGGCAACAGCCTTTTTCTGATTCTGGTTGTCAATTCCTTGATGTCAGGCTTGTCTTTAACTGCGGCTTTGCCACCGGTCTCAGGCTGTGCATCCTTAACCCCTGTCCGGCTGTTCAGGTAAAAATGCCCGAACAGTAGAAAAAGAAAGGTCCTGAGCAGGGTAGCCAGAAAGGTGAGCAGAAAATACAGGGCCCCGGCAATCCCGGTCAGCGGAAGGACAATAAACATGGTTGTGGGCAGGTGGAGAAAAAAGGCCGGAAACTGGTTCAAATAGTTGGCGAGAAAGAGCTGCAGTTTAGAGATCTTCTTTTCCTTGTAAAAATCCAGCAGCATGGCATTGGCGGCAGCACCTGAAAGAAAGGCTGTTGTGAATGCAGCGCTGCAATGATTCCCCATCCTGGAAAACCGGAAAAACGGCCTGGCAAGTACTGCTACCTCCCTGGTCCAGCCAAGGGCTTCAATGATCTGGCCTGCAAAAAGGCCGATTGTAATAAAAAAGATCAGCCGGATCAGGGGAAATAAAAGTTTTTGGGATATTATACCCGGTGAGATTGTATCAAACAATACCAGTCCGAAGACCAGGATGCCTGATGACGCAGCCAGGGAAATCCCTAATTTCTTATATTGAATCTTTGGTTTTCTCATCAACTATAGTTTCTTATCTGTAACCCTTTTTTACCTTGAGGCCAGGATTAAAGTCCAATAATCAGGATCACGGGTTTCAAGGTCATCAATATTCTCTGTGATGGTTTCATGGGAGCGCCCGCATTTTGAAACCGCAACACTATTGCCGTACAATCCGGTGTCTTTCAAGGTCTGGTTAATATCCTTAATATTTTTATAGGCCTTGACAATAGCCACATTTTCCACATCCTCGACCTTGCGGATCCGTTCCCCACCGTAAGCACCGGAGGTAACCAGCAGCGATTCCTCACCTTCAACCAGGATTCTGTTTAACCGGGCTGCTGCCGCATGGAATGAGGTAATGCCCGGAATGGTTTCAATATCCGCATCCGGCATTATGCATTTCATCTTCTTTAGGATGTATCCGAATGTGGAGTAAGTTGTGGGATCGCCCAAAGTCAGGAAGACAGCAGTTTTCCCCTGTTTGAGTTCCTGGGCAATCTCCTTGGCATTGGCTGTCCAGGCAGCTTCGACTGTGTCGGACTGCTTTGTCATGGGAAACCCAAGCTGTCTTGTTACGGCAGTATCTGCAATATACGGGGATGCAATTTCAACAGCGAGGCTGTAGCTGTTTTTGCTGGATGCCGCAGTGAAAATTATGTCGGCTTCTTTGATTGCCCTAACAGCCTTGACCGTTATCAGTTCAGGGTCTCCGGGGCCGACACCGACTCCGAATAATTTACCATGGGAGGTCATAAAAAATCCTTTTTCGTTTCAATTGAATTAAAAATTTCAGGGTAAAGTTTACTGCCGATGGTCATTATTCCCCGGTACAGCCTGGGAACCGGACGGGAAACAATGCTCTCATCTATCAGGTAAACTTGATCTTCCTTTATTGCTTTAATAATGTGAAACCCCGGCTCATTCAGGATGTTCGCCTTTCTGACGGGGTTCATTATTCCTTTCTGGGCTAAAAAGACATCGATCTTATGGGCTTTTACCAGGATCTGCTCTTTGCCGTATATGGCCACATTTGTATTTCTGGATGCCACAGCATCCTCTGCCACGTTGATTCCGCCTGCGGTTTCAAGGGCAAAGATCGGCATGCTCCCCGGTGTAAAAGTCCGCATTCTTGTGTGGATTGCCTGGAAGTACACCCTTTTTTTAACGGGTATTTCCAGGGTCCGGGCTTTAATCCGCCCAACGGCTGACTTAAATCCGGAAACCAGGGACTCTGCGGCTTTGGTTTGCCCGGTCAGCCTGCCGAGATTCAACCAATAGGCATACATCTCATCAATGGATGC
>JAKSAX010000322.1 GCA_022361395.1 Desulfobacterales bacterium
ATATGCGCCTTCTCCAGCCCTCTTCAATGATCCAGGTATCCCGGAAGAACCCGGACCGCTTCATTAAACGGACGCTGAAAATCCTGGCCACGGGATTTGGCCAGCCCTCCATATTCAACACCGATGCCATTGTCCAGGAGATGGCCATTCACGGTAAATCCCCTGATGACGCCAGGCTGGCAGGGGCTTCCGGCTGCGTAGAGGCAGGTGTCTTCGGCAAGGAGGCCTATATCCTCACCGGGTATTTCAACCTGCCCAAGATTCTGGAGATTACCCTGAACAACGGAAAAGATCCCCGGACAGGAGAGGTTATCGGCCTTGAAACAGGGGATCCCGCCGGATTCGGGTCCTTTGACCGGCTTTTTGAGGCCTATGAGCGCCAGGTCAGGCACTTTGCCGAAATCAAGGTCCGGGGATCCAACATGATCGAGCAGATTAACGGCCGGTTCATGCCCGTTCCCCTGCTCTCCCTGGTCACCGAGGACTGTATCAAAAACGGAAAAGATTACAACCAGGGCGGGGCCCGTTACAACACCGCCTACATCCAGGGTGTGGGCATGGGGTCCATCACCGACAGCCTTTCCGCCATTAAGCACCAGGTGTTTGAAACTAAGAACATTACCATGGATGCATTGCTTGCCGCACTATCATCGGATTTTGAGGAAAATGACATCCTCCGCCACCAGCTGCTCAAGGCACCCAAATACGGCAATGACGACGAGGCAGCCGACCAGGTTTTAAAACAGGTGTTCAACGCCTTTCACGGGGCGGTTACGAACCGGCCCAACACCAGGGGCGGAGTGTACCGGATCAACCTCTTGCCCACCACCTGCCATGTCTACTTTGGTGAGGTCACCGGTGCCATGCCCGACGGCCGGAAAAAAGGAAAACCCCTTTCCGAAGGCATCTCCCCGGTCCAGGGGGCAGACTGCTGCGGCCCCACTGCCGTGCTCAACTCCGCTGCAAAGATCGACCATCTTAAAACCGGGGGCACCCTGCTCAACCAGAAGTTCCTGCCTGAATTCCTGGAAACCGATAAGGGCCGCACAGCCGTTGTCCATCTCATCAGGTCCTATTTCAAGATGGACGGCCACCATATCCAGTTCAACGTGGTGGATGAAAAGACCCTCAGGCTGGCCCAGAAAGAGCCGGAGCAATACAGGGACCTGATCGTCCGTGTGGCAGGATACTCCGATTATTTTATAAATCTCACCCCGGCCCTCCAGGAAGAGATCATCCACAGAACCGCCCACACCGGAGTGTGAAAATGGAAATCCTTGAACTGGCCCGGGAAGATCTGGGCCTGATCAAACCCCTGTGGGAGCGGCTGAACCGCCTCCACAGGGAGAAATCAGTCCATTTTGCAGATCATTTTAACCGCTTTACCTTTGACGCCCGGTCCCGGGAACTTGCCCTGAAATCCCGTCTGGGGATTTTTGCGGCACGGCACGGGAAAGATGAACCATATGAAGCCTATTGCATTGTATCCCTGGAAGGGGGGATGGGCGAGATTGATTCCCTTTACGTTTCACCGGACTGCCGGGGAACAGGCACGGGAAGCCGCCTGATGGAAAGGGGACTTGAGTGGCTCGCCGGATCCGGCTGCGAAAAAATCAGGATAGCAGTGGCCCACGGCAATGAGCAGGCCCTGGGGTTTTACGAGAAATTCGGGTTTAAAAAGCGGTTTACCGTGCTGGAACAGATAAGGCCCTGACGTGTCAGTAGACCTTCCCCATGTTCCGGCGGAACTCTCCACATAGTCATTGACCGGAACCTTGCCGACCTGCTGACTCCTGCTTCAGGGAACGGGAGCAGCCGGTTAAATCTCATGGATTTGTAGATGGCCCCGGAATCTGTTATAG
>JAKSAX010000591.1 GCA_022361395.1 Desulfobacterales bacterium
TATTTAATAAACTAAAGACCTATTAAATTATTACCACACAAACATCGAGGTATACGCTATGACAAAAGTATTCTTTACTTGGTTAGGACCACCGCAGCAAGCAACCAAGGATATCAACGGTATTCCAGGTAAGCATCGTCCTGATCTTTTCGGCATCCTTCGAACAGCAAAAGCAAGGTTCAAGAACAACCCGCCGCCACAATTCACTCTCTGTGTGCTCAAGAAGTTCCAAGCTCAGTTTGATCGTGAGTTGCCAGATTATATTAGTACACTGGCTGTTGATACATCGTTCGATTCTTCGCAGTACGCATCGCTATTGATGACCAAGCCCGACCTCAATGACTTATCGATGAGCGTCGATTACATCATGCGGGAAATCATCAAGGTCCGCGGTACAGGCTATGAAAGCAAGCTATTACCAGGCAAGAACCTTGCCTTTGTAAAGGATCTTTGGTCGTTCTACTCAGTTTGGAAGTACGGTGGCTACCATCTCGACAGCGGCATCTTTCCTTGGCCGAACGGAGCGACAGTGAACTTTCCGGAGCCACAAGGATTTGAGGTGCCGACCATTGATTCCGGTGACTACAGAGGAGAGGCCAGACATTGCAAAGTCACTTTCTCATCCGGCCCAAAGATGTGTGCCACCCTCCGCAGCAGCGAAAGCAACTTCGAGACCTTAGTCATGCCTGACCGCATCTCTGCGACGAACACAAGCAGCAACCTCAAAAGACTGCTTGATGTGTGGATGATGCGCAGCCCGGCCGGGGACCCGTCAGCTCGCAGGGCACTGGAGTTTTACGTCCGGGGCTGGTTTGAGATCCGACGCTGGGTCAAGGCCAATCCAGGAGAGGAAGGTGCCGTCGCAGAACTATTGCGAGAGTTGGTCGTCTTCTCTGCCATGACCGGAGTTACTCACTCCGGGATACGACACCAATGCAGCAATAAGCGTGACGTGGACGCGCGCATAATCCAGGGCGCAAATAAAGTAGTTAAAGATATGAATTTGAAGAAGGTTGGCTTTCGATCTCACCGTTGATCCAAAGACGCTGCTGCGGCCAAGCCCCGGATGTTCAAGCAACTGTAACCTGGATCGTAAAGAAAAGAGGGTCCGACCAAGTAGTCTTTCACTTTTTGTTCTCATACTTTGGTCCATAATGCGCCGGTGATTTTGCAAAATCAATCCTATCATTCCATTTTTTTGCTTAGCTTTGATTTCCAACTCAAAATCAGACATATTGTTGTCATATAATAATAATTGACAACAA
>JAKSAX010000141.1 GCA_022361395.1 Desulfobacterales bacterium
GCCGGGACCACGGCGGGGTTATCTTTGTGGACCTCCGGGCCCGGGAAGGGATTACCCAGGTCGTATTTAATCCGGTGGTATCCGAAGCCGTCCATGCCAAAGCCCAGGAAATCAGGAGCGAATACGTCCTGGGTGTCCGGGGCAAGGTATCCGCCCGCCCGGGCAACATGCTCAACCCCAATATGGCCACCGGTGCCATCGAAATCCTGGTGGAAGAACTAAGGATTTTCTCCCGGGCCAAGACCCCGGCCTTCCAGATCGAAGACCGGGTGGAGGCATCCGAAAGCATCCGGCTGCAATACCGGTATCTGGACCTGAGGCGGAACCAGTTGAAAAACAACATCCTGGCCCGGCACAAGGCCACCATGGCCGTCCGCAACTACCTGGACGACAGCGGATTCGTGGACATCGAAACCCCCTTCCTCACCAAAAGCACCCCCGAAGGTGCCAGGGATTACCTGGTTCCCTCACGGGTGAACCAGGGTGAGTTTTATGCCCTGCCCCAGTCTCCCCAGCTGTTCAAACAGCTGCTGATGATTTCCGGGTTCGACCGCTACTATCAGATCGTCAAATGCTTCCGGGATGAAGACCTGCGAGCCGACCGCCAGCCGGAATTCACCCAGATCGATATGGAACTCTCCTTTGTGAACGAACAACAGATCATGGAGATTGCCGAAGGTCTGGTGAAGGCCATCTTCAAAAAGGTGTTGGACCTGGATTTTGCAGAGCCCTTCCCCACCCTCACCTATGCCGAGGCCATGGACCGGTTCGGTCTGGACCGTCCGGACCTGCGGTTCGGTCTGGAGCTTTGCAACGTATCCGACATTGTTGAAAACGCCAACTTCAAGGTCTTTGCCTCCGTAGTGAAAAACGGCGGTCTGGTCAAGGCCATCAACGCCAAGGGCTGCGCGGACTTCACCAGAAAACAGATCGATGAACTCACCGATTATGCCGCGGTTTACAAAGCCAAGGGCCTGGCCTGGATCAAAATCAAGGAAGACCAGTGGCAGTCCCCCATTGCCAAGTTTTTCTCAGATGAAGAAAAAGAGGCCTTAAGAGAGCGCCTTGACCTTGAACCCGGAGATATTGTCTTCTTTGTGGCAGACCAGCCCAAGATCACCAATGAGGCCCTTGGCCAGCTGCGTAACGAACTGGCCCGCCGTCTCGGGATTATTGATGAAAACGAATTCAAATTCACCTGGGTCACCCACTTTCCCCTGTTTGAATACGATGAAACGGAAAAACGGTACCAGTCCCTTCATCACCCGTTTACAGCCCCCCTGGAAGCTGACCTGGACAAACTGGCCACTGATCCCCTTGCCGTCAACTCCCGGGCCTATGATCTGGTGCTCAACGGTATTGAGATCGGCGGCGGCTCCATTCGTATCCATGACACGGATCTCCAGGCAAAGGTGCTGGAGTGCTTAGGCATCGGCGAAGAAGAGGCCGCTGAAAAATTCGGCTTCCTCCTGGAGGCCCTTGAGTCCGGCGCACCTCCCCACGGCGGTATTGCATTCGGCCTGGACCGCCTGGTCATGCTGCTGTGCAAGGAAGACTCCATTCGTAACGTCATTGCTTTCCCCAAGACCCAGAAAGCCACCTGCGTGATGACTGAAGCACCTTCCAAGGCAGGACATGCCCAGCTTCAGGAACTGGCCATCAAGGTGGCCAAACCTGTGGAATAGAAACAACAATTGTCCAATACAAAGCGCCCGGCTCCCCTGGAACCGGGCGCTTTGTATTGTAACAGCGTTATACCCAAGCGTTTGTTTTCTTAAAGAAAAACCTTGTTCACACTTGTATTGGCAAGATTGAGTTTGCTATTTTAGCTTACAGATTAAAACCACGCCTGAAGCGCCTGTTTTCCGGCGCAGACCATGAGGAGGAACCATGACCCTGTACTGGACAAGTGTTGAATTTGATATTTTAAACCCTGCTGCCTGGGAAGACTGTGTCGGTGGCTTTGTATACCTGTTTTTCAATGCCCGGGATGTTCAGGATGCAGTACCTAAAATCAAGGCAGCGGTTGAGGCGGAAGATCTTAGAGTCAACCTCATCGAATTTGTGACCCCCTATGAGGGCATCCCCTGGGATTCAGAGGAAGATCAGGCCCAGTATGATGCCCTGGCAGCTGAGGCAGCATCCGGCGATCAGATCATCTGGGACGAAATCTCAGCCTATGAATCAAAGGATTAGCGCCCCGGCCCATGGATAACAAAGAGAAAGAGACCATAAAGCAGGCCATTCTCAGCAAGATCAGGGATCTTGAAGAGAAGGTGGAAAGCCTCACTGAACTATCAAAGCCGGTGACACCGGATAATGCCATCGGCAGACTGACCCGCATGGAGGCCATCAACAGCCGGAGTATTAACGAAGCCTCCCTTTCAGCCTCCAGGCAGACCCTGAATAATCTTAAAAAGGCCCTCGGGCTTATCGATGACCCGGATTTCGGATACTGCCTACATTGTGAGGAACCCATTCCCTATAAGAGATTGATGATCATGCCGGAAACCTCTCTTTGTGTGGCATGTGCGGAAAAAATAAATTCAAGCCTGACCTGAGCAGCCAAACCATTGTCTTTGAAAATGAAAATCTGGGTTGATGCCGATGCCTGCCCCGTAAAAATCAAAGAGTTGCTCTACAGGATTGCCAAGCGAACAAAGATCCGGGTTACCCTGGTAGCCAACCAGGTGCTCAGGATTCCAAAGTCCCCTTTCATAAAGTCCCTCACCGTCGGGCCCGGGTTTGATATTGCAGACAATGAGATTTTAAGGCTGATGGCACCGGGGGATCTGGTCATCACCAATGACATTCCCCTGGCAGCACTTATCCTTGAAAAAAAAGGCGCAGCCGTCAATTTCAGGGGCGGCTTTTATACAGATGAGGAAATCCGCTCCTGCCTCTATGTCAGGGATATCAAGGAGACCCTCAGATCAAGCGGTATAGAGACCGGCGGCCCCCGGCCAATGAGCCAGAAGGACTGCCAGAATTTTTCCAATGCCTTGGACAGATACTTACAGAGAATGGGATAGCAGGAGAATTATAGTGAATATCGTCTATATCAACAAAAAACACCAGTGCCGGGCAGTCACTTTTGATGAAACAAAGAACCGATTCTGGATTGAGCCGAACTTCAGGGAACGATTCATTGAAAAAAGAAGGGTTGGTTTTGATTTAAACCAGCTCGACTCCATAAAAGAGATGCCGGCCATTGCTGAAAAGGTCTCTTCAGACCTCCCCCTGGTTTACCTGTTAATGATTTTTAAAGATAAAAGACAGGTGGCGGTGGGGGTAGATGAAAAGGGGTTGTACGCTGTAACAGCTGCGTTGAAAACAGCCGAACAAAAAGGCGAGGGGGTTTCAAATTCTCTGGTTTTCAACGCTCATTAAAGCATTTGGCAGCACAATACCTGTAAATTCGGCCCCCCCGGCTGTTGCGGAATCCGGGCGTTGACAAATTCCGTTCCCCTGTTACTGACCTGTTTTTCCTAAGAGATCCCGGTATTGTTTTTGCAACGGTATTGTGATGTAAAGTTGCAGAGGAAAAGAGACAAGAATACTGGGAAGGGGGACCTGAAACGATGAAGGACCGGTTTGGCAGATGGGTGTTGTGGCCGCTGGTTCTGGCCTTTGCCCTGTTTTTTCCATATACGGGGCAGGGAAACCAGAACAATAACTCACTCACACCCGGGGAAAAAGACTGGCTGGACCGGCACAGGACGGAAATCGTCATTGGAAATGAACAGGGCTGGCCTCCCATCACCTTCCATGACAAGACCGGGCAGCCCATAGGCATTGCCGTGGATTATGTCAGGCTGATTGAGGAGAAGCTGGGGATCAGGTTCAGGTTTGACAAGCCCGATACCTGGGGCAATATCATCCATAAACTCTACGACAAAGAGATTGATGTGATGTACGATGTCCAGAAGAATCCCGAGCGTTCCCGTCATGTCCTGTTTACCGGGCATTATATAGAAATCCCCACGGTGGTCATTGTCCGCAAGGAGATCACCGCAGATCTGGATCTGGAAAAGATGAGGGGGATGACGGTGGCTGTGGCGGAAAAATCAGATATTTACGAATTTTTATCCCAGTATTATACCGGCCTTGAAATCCATCCCGAAAAAGATCCCAAGACCTGCCTGGTGGAGGTCTCCACCAAGGCCGTGGATGCTGCCGTGGTCAGCCTGGCCGCTGCCTCCTTTATCATTGAACGCCAGGGGATCACCAACCTGAGGGTGGCCGGATACACCCCCCATAAATACCAGCTCAGCTTTGCCGTGCGTAATGACTGGCCCGTGCTTGCAGCCATTCTGGACAAGGGACTGGCCAGGATCACCAGGGCGGAAAAGGACGAGATCTTCAGGAAGTGGATCAGCCTTGAAATCGTTCCCCTGTATAAAAGGAAGAATTTCTGGATCGTTGTGTCCGGAGTGGTGGGAACGGCGGCCTTTTTCATCCTCATGGTGCTGGCCGTGAACCGGAAACTGAAGGCCATTGTGGAGCGCAGGACCGCCTCCCTGGAAAAACAGACCCGGGTGCTCAGGGATGAGGTGGCTGTCCGCAGGCAGGCCGAGGACTCCCTGCGCATGAGTGAAACCCGGATGCGGACCCTGATCGAAACCATTCCCGACCTGGTCTGGGTCAAGGATATCAACGGGGTGTACGTCTCCTGCAACCTCAAGTTTGAGCAGCTTTTCGGGGTTAAAGAGGACGAGATCATCGGCAGGACCGACTATGATTTCGTGGACCGGAAACTGGGGGATTTTTTCAGGGTCAGCGATGATGCCGCACTGGAATCCGGCGAACCCGTGGTCTATGAGCGGGAGGTGGACTTTGCTGCAGACGGCCATTCCGAATTTCTGGAAACCGTTAAAACCCCCATGTATGATGCCGAGGGAAATCTCATCGGCATCCTGGGGGTTGCCAGGGACATCACCCGGCGCAAAAAGATGGAGGAGCGGGTAATGCAGGCCCAGAAAATGGAAGCCCTGGGCACCCTGGCAGGCGGCATTGCCCACGATTTCAACAATATCCTGTCCACCATTATGGGGTTTACCGAGCTGGCCCGGCTCAGCACCCGGGGGGATGAAGAGACCCAGAAAAACCTGAAGCAGGTCCTGGAGTCCGGGGTCCGGGCCAGGGAGCTGATCAAACATATCCTCACCTTCAGCCGTAAAGCCGAGGTCCAGAAAGATATTATCCGGATTGCCCCCCTGATCAAGGAAAGCATCCGGTTTGTAAAGGCCTTTATCCCGCCCAATATGGAGATCCGCATGGATATCAGGGATTCGGACAGCCTGGTTCTGGCGGATCCCACCCAGATGCACCAGGTGGTGATGAACCTGTTTACCAACGCCATCCATGCCATGAAGGAGACAGGGGGCGTCCTGGATATCCGGTTCAGGGCGGTTCTGTTATCAGGGGATGACCCGTCCTGCCCCAAGGACCTGGCAACAGGCCCCTATGTGGAGCTGATGGTTTCAGATACCGGATGCGGGATTCCCGCCAACCTGGTGAACAAGATTTTTGAACCCTTTTTCACCACCAAGCCCAGAGGGGAGGGCACCGGCATGGGCCTGTCCACAGCCTACGGTATTATCAATGAGATGAAGGGACATATATCCGTATCCTCCAGGCCGGGAGAGGGCGCCTTGTTTCAGATCCTTCTGCCACGGCAGAACGGAGGGGAAACCGCCTATACCGAGCTTGAGCCGGATGACACCCAAAAGGGCCGGGGCAACATCCTCCTGGTGGATGATGAAGAGACAATCATGGCGTGGTCTTCAAGCATCCTGAGGAAGATCGGGTTTACGGTGGACTGTGCCTATAACGGGGCAGAGGCCCTTGAAACGTTTAAAAAGGGGAGTTATGACCTGGTGCTCACGGACCTGGCCATGCCGGAGATGACCGGCCTTGAACTGGCCAGTCTTATCCATGCCGAATCCCCGGAGGTGCCTGTGGTCCTGGTGACCGGGTTCAGCGAAGGGTTGACAAAGGAAAGCGTTAAAGACTACGGTATCTGCGAAATTGTGCTAAAGCCCATGATTGCCAGTGAACTGGTGGCAGTGATCAATACCCATATCAAAATATAAAGGCGTTTTTATGGCAAAGGTCCTGGTTGTTGACGATGATTCAAAAATCTGCCTGTTTTTCAGCAAGCTCATTGAACAGATGGGCCATGACTGCACCGTTGCCGGAAGTGCAGCGGGGGCCAGGCAGAGATTTGAAGCAGGCCGTTTCGACCTGGTTCTCCTGGACCTGGAACTGCCCGACGGCAACGGGCTTGACCTTTTGCCGGAATTTGCAGGGCACCGATCATCCCCGGAGGTGATCATCATCACCGGCACCGGAGATGTGCGGGGGGCGGAACTGGCCTTTAAATACGGGGCCTGGGACTATGTCCAGAAACCCTTCCTGTTTGAAGAGGTCTCCCTGCCCATTACCCGGGCCCTCCAATACCGGCGGGAACGCCTTGAGACGGCCCGGTCCGTTCCCCTGGCCCGGACCCGGATCATTGGTGAATCCCAGGCGATCATGAAATGCCTGGAGGATGTTGGAAAGGCAGCTGCCACCGATGTCTCGGTCCTCATTACCGGTGAGACCGGAACCGGCAAGGAACTCTTTGCCCGGGCCGTGCACGAGAACAGCAAACGGGCCGGCAAACCCTTTATTGCAGTGGACTGCGCCTCCCTGCCCGAGACCCTGCTGGAAAGCACCCTGTTCGGCCATGAAAAAGGGGCGTTCACTGGGGCGGGAAAACACCAGGATGGCCTTCTGGTCCAGGCCAACGGCGGCACCCTGATGCTGGATGAGATCGGGGATCTGCCCCTGTCCGCACAGAAGACGTTTTTACGGGCATTGCAGGAGCGCCGGGTAAGGCCTGTGGGGTCTGCCAGGGAAATTCCCGTGGATATCCGGCTGGTGGCGGCCACAAACCTGGATCTCCAGGCCATGATCAAGGCAGGGCAGTTCCGTCAGGATTTATTGTTCCGTATCCGGGCCATAGAGATAAAACTGCCCCCCTTGCGGGAACGGTCGGAGGACATTGAGGAGATCATCGTTAAAAAACTCCATGAGTTTTCCAATAAGTACGGCATGGAAACCAAGGCGATTTCATCGGAGTTTGTGAAGGTGATGTCACGCCAGCACTGGCCGGGTAATATCCGGGAGCTGATCAATGTTCTTGAGTATGTCCTGGTCTCTTCAGGGCAGGATCCCAAGATTTTTCCCAAACACCTTCCACCGGAGTACCGGATATCCGATCTCGCCTTTGATCCGGGGCCTGAAAGACCCCTTCCCGCCCTTTCCGGAATTACTCAGGCCAGGGACGGCCTGCCCACCTTAAGCCGGTTCAGGCAGCGCCTTGAAAAAGAATACCTCAAGGCCCTGATCATTGAGTCCAAAGGGGACAGGAAAGCGGCCTGCCGTATCTCCAAAATCTCCCAGTCCCGGCTGTACGAGCTGCTGAACAAGCACGGCCTTCCCGGTTTCCAGAAAACCGGAAAAATTTAATTCCGGTTTTCCGGAATATCCCTGTATTTCCCACTTAAATCAAAACGGGAGTTCTGCGTTTAATCCCCTGTTTTTAAACACTAAAACCGTATTTTTATTTCCTGGCACAGGTTCTGCACTATCCGGAATCAGGCCGGCAGCCCCCGGGGCAGGCCGGTACATCCAAGACCATTTAGTTTCAGGAGATCAATCATGCTGGTGTTTGAGAAAAAAGAGTTTCAGGAAAGGGTGGCAAAGACAAAAGCGGCCATGGCAGACCAGGGCGTTGACGTCCTACTGGTGACTGATCCGGCCAATATCAATTACCTATCAGGCTATGATGCCTGGTCTTTTTACACGCCCCAGGCCTTGATTGTGGATATGGATGCGGATGAGCCGGTGCTTATGGTCCGGCTCATGGATGTGAACTGCGCAACGTTCACCACCTGGATGAGCCAGGACAACCTTCTGGGATACAGTGACGACCATGTCCAGTCACCGGTGAAGCATCCCTTTGAATACCTGGCCAGGATCATCCGGGACAAGGGGCTGGACACCAAGGTCATCGGCCTTGAAACCGAGTCCTATTACTTTACGGCACGGGCCTATCAGGTACTTGTGAACGAACTGGATGCCACCCGGTTTGTCAACCTTCCCTTTATGATGAACTGGATCAGAATCGTAAAATCCCCCGCAGAGATTGAGGTGATGAAAAAAGCGGGGAAACTGGCGGAAAAGATCCACCAGACCGCCCTGGATGCCGTTGAGATTGGGGTGCGGCAATGCGATGTGATTGCCAAAATCTACGAGGCCGGGGTGAGCGGCTATCCCGAATTCGGCGGCGATTACCCGGCATTCCCTCCCCTCATGCCGGTGGGAGAGAAGTCCAGCGCCCCCCATCTGACCTGGAGCGACGACCGGCTTGAGGCCGGGCAGACCCTCTTTCTTGAGCTTTGCGGCTGCCGGAACCGCTACCACAGTCCCCTGTGCCGGACTATCTCCCTGGGAGAGCCCCCACAGAAGGTCAAAGATACGGCGGATATTGAGATCGAAGGCCTGAACGCTGCCCTGGAGACCGTAAAGCCCGGGGCGACCTGCGAAGAGGTGGAGGCGGCCTGGCGGAAAACCATAGCCAGATACGGGGTGGAAAAGGAATCCCGCATCGGCTACTCCATCGGGGTGAACTATCCCCCGGACTGGGGCGAGCACACCGCCAGCCTGCGGCCCAACGACAAAACCGTCCTCCAACCCAATATGACCTTTCACATGGTCCCCTCCCTCTGGGGGGAAGGCTACGGGGTGGAGATATCCGAATCCTTCAGAGTGACGGATACCGGATACGAACCCCTGTCCGATTTTCCGAGAAAACTGCTGGTCAAATAAGACCCAACCTGCAGGACCGGAAAACCGGTCCTGCACAATCCCCTTTAAGGAGGCACCATGGCAGGTCAGCCCCCCCAAAAAACCATTGTTTCAAAAGCATTGTCCGCCATGGACAGGTCCATGATGAGATGTGAGGAATTTGTCCTGTCCTGGGGGGTCATTGCCATTGCCGGCCTGACCATCGGCAATGTGATCAGCCGGAAGTTCTTTAATTTTTCCTGGGTGTTTGTGGATGAACTCTGCCAGGTGCTCATGGTCTGGATCACCTTTTTAGGGATCGGGTATGCCGTGCGCAAGGGGCGGCACATCCGCATGTCCGCCGTTTATGACATGATGCCCCTGAAGGTGAGAAAGGTGCTTATGGTCGTGATCCTGTTCACCACGGCCCTGCTCATGTTCTATTTTTCATACTACACCCTGCTCTACGCCCTGAAGATCAAGAAGATGGGGGATGTGCTGTCAGCCACCCGGCTGCCCATATATCTTATCCTCCTGTGGGTGCCTGTCGGCTTTGTCATTGCCGGTTGCGAATATCTCATGGGCACATACCGGAATCTCACAGCGCCGGATGTCTATCTCTCCTATGAGAAAAAGGACGAGTACGAGGTTGAAACCCCGGCCTCTCTTTCCGGAGACTGCTTTAACACCCCCCAAGAAGGTTGATTCAATATCTTACGCATAAACAAAGATTTTTAGGAGGACAATATGCTGGTTTGGGTCATTATCATAATGCTGACACTGCTGCTGCTGGGCTATCCCATGAAGGTGCCCCTGCTGGGCGGGGCCCTGTTTATCTTTGTCTTCTATTTTCCCAACCTGAATAAACTCATCCTGGCCCAACAGACCATCAACGGGGTCAAGCCCATTTCCCTTGTGGCCGTACCCATGTTTATCTTTGCTGCGGACATCATTACATATGGAGAGTCCGCCAACAAGCTGCTGGATTTCATCCGGTCTCTGATCGGCCATATAAGAGGCGGGTTTGCCATTACCACCTGTGCCTCCTGTACGGCATTCGGTGCTATTTCCGGCTCAACCCAGGCC
>JAKSAX010000599.1 GCA_022361395.1 Desulfobacterales bacterium
CCATAAAAGGACCTTTGCAAGCCTGCCTTCGGCCGCAGCCTGCCGGGCCAGGCTTGAGCTGAACTGGGACTGTCCGCCCTGGCGCTTCATAAAGACCACCAGCTGTTTGGCTATTTTCAGGGCCAGGTCCCTGCCGTGATCTTCCTGGACAAGGGCGAGGGCCAGATCGATTCCGGCGGTTACCCCGGCCGAAGAGTAAATACGACCATCTTTGACAAATATTTTGTCCGGTTTCACATTTACCAGGGGATACGCTTCGGCCAGGCGCCGGGTGGCAGACCAGTGGGTGGTGGCTGCCCGTCCGTCCAGGAGGCCTGCCTCAGCCAGAAGAAAGGTGCCGGTACAGATAGAGGCCATCCGCCGGACCCGGGCAGCCTGATCCCGGATAAACCGGACAAGGCCTGGCCGGGATGCGGCCTGGTAAACCCCGCTGCCCCCTGCAACCATGAGGGTGTCCGGCCGGGTATCCGGATCGTGAATGGACCTGTCTGCCACCAGTTGGAGGCCTGAGGACATGGTCACAGGCCCCCGGGTTTCGGCAATCAGAGAGAGACTGTAGGCCGGTGTACCTGTGCTGCCTGCACCGGACAGCAGTTTTTTTGCCTGGGAAAAAACCTCCATGGGCCCGGTGATGTCCAGGATCTGGGCGCCGGGAAATATGACCTGCCCCACCTGGCTGGTGTGCGCTTTCTTTTTCGGATTCATCTCACTCCTCCTGTCTGGTTTTCACAGGCATCATCCCAGAAAATATATCTGACCACAATGACAAAGAAGACGCAAAAACAGACAAAAAAGCCCCCGGCAATGCAAAAATTGCCGGGGGCTTTAAGATTTTCGGATTTGAACTGAAGGGTGGGGGCTGAATTAACCCAGGGGGTTTAAGGCGCCGGGACCCACTTTCCAGACCCCGTCTTCCTTAACCAGGGACAGGGTGGTTTCAAATTCATGCTCCCGGACCAGTCCGAAAAGATATCCCACAATCCGGTACAGGGGATTGATGCTGCGAAGCGCCGTGGTGTTCAGCCGGACTGCGGCGCTCTCTTCGGTTTGCTCCAATACCGTGGTTTTCAGGAGAATGGGATGCATCTGAAGATAGCTCATCTTGTAGCCGCGGTTTCTGGCGTTCTCTTCTTTTAACCGTAAAAAAAGCTCAACCATGGCAACATCGTTTTCATTGACCAGGGCATCCTGGCTCAGGTAATCGGCCATGGATTCGTCCAGCATGTAATAGGCTTTTGCAAATTTCTTAACCACGGATTCAGGGGTAGAGCCCTCTGCCCAGGCAGGGGAGGCGCTGAGGAAAAGGCTGATCACCAGGGCAGCTGTCAGGGAAACCAGTCTGGGGGTCTTGTTCATTTGTCGATTCTCCTTTTATAAAGTTCAATTTACTGCAATTTATATATATTGAGAAATCTAATAGCAAATACTCTGATAATATACAATGGGTTAAAACATTCCACAGGGATAGTGCCACTAGAACATGCTGGGTTGCGGATGATTTTAATCTGATACCGGAGGCGCCGGAGTGCCGGAGATCTGCGCCCGGTTAATGGTTGCAATTATCCGCCGGGAATGGTTATCTGCGCAGGGAATGGAATGATTTTAAATGAAACCAACAGGCAGGATAACAGGTGAAGAAATGATTAAAGCATTAAGGGATCTCGTAAGAATTAGTTCACATTCTGTTTGCAAAATACCCAATGTTTTAAGGGTTTTTATAAACAGACTAGGTGACGTTATTTTTGCGCGATCCCTAAGCCATATTACTTTTATTGTATCTGATCTTGACCGGATGTCGGAATTTTTGAGGGTTATTTTTAATGCGGAAGAGGTTTACGCCAGTGATGGCAAGGAGTTTTCCCTGTCAAAAGAGAAGTTCTTTTTAATCAACGGGATCTGGATCGCTGTCATGGAAGGGAATTCAAACCTGGAAAAATCCTACAACCATGTGGCCTTTAAAATCGCTGACCCGGATTACGATAATTATCTCAACCGGATAGAATCCCTTGGGGTGGAAATCTTAAGGGGACGCAGCCGTGTTAAAGGAGAGGGGAGATCCATCTATTTCTACGACTATGACAACCACCTCTTTGAACTGCACACCGGTACTTTGGGCCAGCGCCTGGCGCGTTATAAAAACGCTGAAATCTAGGCAGGTGATTTACCCGGATCCGTGAAGGCCACGGCCCGGACCGGTGAGCCGTCTGCCTGCCGGAAACGCAGGGGAAAACAGGAAAAATCCACTGTGCCGCCGGATAGGCGGTCCAGGTTGGCCAGGTTTTCAACAATCACCATGTCCGATCCGAGAAGGATCTTGTGTATGGTGTAGTTCCGGGTGTCGGCCCTGTCAGCTGAAATGGTGTCAAACCCGATACCCTTCAGCCCCAGGCCTGCCACCCATTCTGCTGCCTCCCCGGTGAGTGCGGGGAAGTTTTCAAAATAGGCGTCTGTTCCCCAGTGGCGGCTCCAGCCGGTGTGGATCAGCAGAAAATCAGCCGCTTTGAGTTCATCCTCAAACGGTTTGAGGAGGGCCTTCTCTATGGCCTCCCTTTCACCGGTGCCGAGGTGCACAACAACAGCCCGGCCGTGGAAACGGCCGATATCAAACTGGTCCAGGAATTTTCCGCCCTTTACCAGGTGGGCCGGGGCATCTATGTGGGTTCCGGTGTGGGAGTATAAGGAGAGCTTTTTTTCAAGGAACCCGTCCGCCTCAATGGAAGATCTGGTGGCAATAACCGGCTGTTCCGTGCCCGGATAAACAGGCATGTTTTCATGGATGGGATGGATAAGGTCTATGGGCTGCATCTGGTCTGCTCCGGTTTCGTTTATCAGGCCATGCCGCCGCCGTCCACCAGGAGGGAGGTGCCGGAAATCCATTCGGACATGGGGGATACAAGGAAAAGAACGCCGTTGGCAATGTCTTCCGGGGTGCCCATCCGGCCGAGGGGGCGGTCTCCGGCCTCTTTGAAAAATTCGGTTTCATCCTCTCCGAGCTGCCTGGCCTCGGACCGGAGAAGGTCAGTCTCCGTGTCCCCTGGGCAGATACAGTTCACCCTGATGTTGAATTTCCCGTAATCAATTGCCATGGCCCGGGTCAGGTTGAGCACCCCGGCCTTGGCAGCACAATAGGCAGCGGCATTGTCCCCCCCTTTCAGGCTCCAGCCCGAACCGGTGTTGACAATGGCGCCTCCGTTCTCTTTCATCAGGGGGATAAGGTGTTTGGAAAGGAGAAAAACCCCTTTCATGCTTACATCCACCACAGCATCCCATTCCGGGAGATCAAGGTCCGTGACGTTTTTCCGGACGATGACCCCGGCGTTGTTAAATAAAATATCAAGGCGGCCGAACTCTTTTTTTACCTCTTCCGCCACCCTTTGGCAGTGGTCTTCCCGGGTCACGTCACAGGTCATGAACCGGGCATCCAGGCCCTGTCCTCTGATGCTTCCGGCAGTTTCCTCACCGGCTTTTTCATTTACATCCAGGATAAAGACCCGGGCGCCCATACGGGCGAACAACCGGGCTGTGGCAGCGCCGATACCGGCTGAACCGCCGGTGACGACTGCAGTTTTATCTGTCAGGGACAAGAGGGTGTTGGCAATATGGTTCATGATTTCCTTGGGGATCGTGCAAAAATAATTTCACCTGGTCTGTTTCCAAAAACCCTTAAAACATGGGGTATTTTGCAAACAGAATGTGAACCAATTCTTACGCGATCCCTTATTTAAAAATAAATTGTTTCCTGTTTGCCGCCCCCTTGGTCTGAATAATCTGCGCAAGGATGGATACGGCGATTTCTGCCGGGGTTTCCGAGTTTATTTCAATACCGATGGGGGAGTGTACCTCATCCAGGCGGGAGCGTTCCACCCCTCTGGCCATGAGGTTGGCATAGATGATATCCCGTTTTCTCCGGCTGCCGATCATGCCGATGTATGGCGCCGGGGTCTTCAGGGCCTGCTCCAGCACGGTTTCATCGTGAAGATGGCCCCGGGTCAGGATGACGATATAGGCATTTTCATTTACCCCAAAGGTATCAAGGGGGGTGTCAAACCGGTCAACCACATGGACGGCCCGGGCATGGGGAAAACGTTCTCCGTTGGCAAACTCTTCTCTGTCATCCACCACCACACAGGGCAGGTCAATGAGATGGGCCATGTTTGCCAGTGAATACCCCACATGGCCTCCGCCGAATATATAAATGGCATTGCCGGGCAGGAGCGGTTCAACAATGAATGATTCCCCCTCGATTTCCAGCCGGGTGATTTGGGTAAAGGTTTTGGCCTTTATCTTTTCCGTAAGATCCCGGGGAAGCCCGCTGTTGCCCGGAATCTCTCCATTGTCCGGTATGACGGTTTTTTCCGTGGCCGGCATATTTCCCCCGGGCATGAGCCTGGATACCAGGACCCCGCTGCCGCCGCTTTTTTCCAGTCCGGCCAGGTTGCTGAAAACCTCCCCGGAATCAGAGGCCGGGGTATAGGTTTCGATCCATACCTGCAGTTCCCCGCCGCAGACCATGTCCAGCCCTGACTTGAGGTCTGAATTCAGGATAAAGGTCTTGATCACGGACTTGGGAGAGGCATCCGGGGCAAGCATGCCGGCACAGGCGGTGATGACCTCTGCCTCAATCCTTCCGCCGCCGATGGTGCCCCTTATTGTTTTATCCGGAAATACCATCATCCTGGTACCGGAGGTCCTTGGAGTGGATCCTTTGTGTGAAAGGATGGTGGCCAGGGCAAATGAATTGCCCCCCCTGATCTGCTGATAAATGTTTTTGTATAAATCTTTCATGGTTCACATATAGCTTATTCCATGGTGCCACAGCAAGACGGGAATTAAAAAACGTGTCAGGTTTATAGGGGATTGCCCTGGAAGACCTTGCTTTTACAGCTGTTATTTTTAATAATAAAGCAATTCGCAACCCGGTTCGTATTCGTTGAATATCCTTGTTTTTCATTTTTTTAAACTGCATTAAAGGGGGTGGCCCATGATCACTGATAAACTATACCGGGAGTATTTGGATCTCCTGCTAAAGGGAGACCGCAGTCAATGCACGCGTATCGTAAAAACACTGCTGGAACAGGAGATCGATATCAAAGATCTCTATCTGGAATTGTTTCAGACAAGCCTTTACGATGTGGGTGCGCTATGGGAGTCCAATAAGATATCAGTGGCCAGGGAACACCTTGCCACAGCCATTACCGAAGGGTTGCTCAATCTGGTTTATCCTGACCTTTTTTCAGAGGGCGACAAAGCAAAAACCGCTGTTATTTCATGCACGGCAAATGAGTATCATCAGGTCGGGGGAAAGATCGTGGCTGATTTTTGTGAGCTGAACGGGTGGAATGCCCATTTTTTAGGTGCCAACACCCCGTTTGATCAGCTACTCTCCTTTATAGACGAAATCCGTCCGGACCTGGTGGGCCTGTCCATGAGCATCCATTCCCATTTACCCCGGCTGAAGGAAGGCATTGATGCGATCCGGTCCGAGTACCCCCGTCTTGATCTCATTGTCGGCGGGCAGGGATTTCGCAACGGCATCTCCGGTGAACTTGCCCCTGACGGCAATATTGCCTATGTCCGGGATCTGGATGAACTTGAGAGGATTTTGAGATATGGATAGCAGGCTGGTGCATAATTATGTGATGTACCATGCCCCGTTTCTTTTTTTTACCCTGGACAGGTCCGGGCGTATTTTAGAGAAGAACGACTATGCAATTAAGCTGCTGGGGAAAAAGCCGGCCTCTTTATCATTCCAGGAGGTCCTGGTGGATTTCGGCGGCCGGTTTGACCTGGATGAAGCCCTGCATTTTTTAGATCCGGTTCTGTTGAACCTGGCTTCGCCAACCGGTCTTCCCCGGAGTTTTTATTTTAATTTTCTGGAATCAGGTGATACAGAGCTGATTCTTGCTTTCGGCCATACCGATATTGAAGACCTTGCCCTTATGCAGGACGAAATTACCGGTCTTAACCAGGAACTGTCCAATCTCACCCGGGAGCTGCATAAAAAAAATGCACAACTCAGGCAGGCCCTTGATCAGGTTAAAAAACTTAAAGGAATTGTTCCCATATGCATGCATTGCCATAAGATAAGAAATGATGAAGAGATATGGGAGCGCCTGGAAGCTTATATCAGCGAACATACTGAAGCGGAACTCAGCCATGGGATCTGTCCCGAGTGCATGGAAAAATACTATCCGGAATAATAAGGATATCAAAACAGGGCTTTTCTTCTGATATGGATTCAGGTATTTTCTTTCTAAGGGATCGCGTAAGAATTGGTTCACAGACCAGGTGAAGTTATTTTTACGCGATCCCTAAGGTGCGGGCAGGGGAGGCAGACGCCAAACGGCCTGCTTTAAGGGCCTTTTCCATGTCTGCCTGTATATATTTTGGGAGTGATAACAAGGAGCCTTGGTGGATTTGACGGATGGTAAATGGCAGGTAAAACGGTTCGATGACCTGGATACCCGGGAGCTTTACGACCTGCTCCGGCTCAGAACAGATGTTTTTGTGGTGGAACAGGAATGCCCTTACCCGGAGCTGGACGGAAAAGATACCCACGGGGAAACGATCCATGTCTGGAAGTACGGACCGGACATGATTATGGCAGCGTATTTGAGGATACTGGCTCCGGGTGTCTCCTTTGCCGGGGTCAGCCTGGGACGGGTGGCGGTTCACAGGGATTTTCGGGGGACCGGCCTGGCCCATGGGATGATTGACAAAGCCATTGAACTGGCCGGCATATCCTGGCCCGGTGTGAAAATAGAGATCGGCGCCCAGGAGTATCTGACCGGGTTTTATAAGTCCCACGGATTCCGGGTAACCTCTGATCCCTACCTGGAAGACAACATTCCCCACATTGACATGGCCCTGACCCAGACTTAACCTTTTGTTTTGTTAACCTGAAGGAGTTGCCGGCGATCGGTATATGTTGAAAATTTCAAATAAGGTTGAGATACCGGAATCCGATGTAAAGGTTCAGGCCATCCGGGCCCAGGGTCCGGGGGGACAGAATGTGAATAAGGTATCATCAGCGGTTCATCTTCGTTTTGACATCCGGAAATCGGCCCTGCCGGATCTGTACAAGGAAAAGCTGCTGGCGTTAAGTGACCAGCGGATTACCCGGGACGGGATCATTGTAATCAAGGCCCAGGCATACCGCAGCCAGGAGAAGAACAAGGCAGACGGGCTGGAACGGCTGATTGCCCTGATCAGGAAATCAGTACAGGTTCCCAAGAGGCGGAAACCCACCCGTCCCAGCCGGTCTGCAAAACGCAAACGCCTGGATGCCAAGGCAAAGCACGGGAAGCTCAAGGCATTGCGAAAAAAGATCACGTATTAACAGCTTAGGGATCGCGCGGGAATTAGTTCACATTCTGTTTGCAAAATACCCAATGTTTTAAGGGGCTGTGTAAACAGATTAGGTGAAGTTATTTTTGCGCTGTCCCTTAGGGTAAGTAATTTGGTAACGATTCCTTAGGAGGGGTACAATGACATCACCCTTGTTTTCACCGTTCAGCATCAATGGGTTTACCTTTAGGAACAGGCTGGGGGTGGCGCCCATGACCCGCATGTCCGCAGGGGACAGCAGTATTCCCAGACAGGATGTAATGGATTTCCTGGTGACCCGGGCCAAAAATGATGCCGGCCTGGTCTATACCGAAGCCATTGTCACGGATTATGAAAGTGCCCAGGGATATCCGGGCCAGGCCAGAATACTGAACCAGGACCAGGTGGATGCATGGAAGGCGGTAACAGATGATATCCGCAGCCACGGCGCGATTTCAATCTGCCAGGTCTTTCATTGCGGCCGTATGGCCTATGAGGGTGTCAATCCCGCCAACCGGGTTATCGGGCCCAGCCCCCTTGCCCCTTCCCAGGACAATCCCATGACAGGTAAACCCTATGATCGTCCCCTGGAGATGACCCGGTTTGATATGGACCATGTGATCAACGGGTTTGTGGAAACTGCCAGAGGAGCGGTGGCGGCCGGGTTTGACGGACTGGAACTTCACTGTGCCCATGGCTATCTTCTCAACCAGTTTCTGTCCGGGTACAGCAACCGGCGCACTGATGCCTATGGCGGTTCCATGGAGAACCGGTTCCGGTTTGTCCGTGAGGTGATCCAGGCGGTGCGGCCCGAGATTCCCGTGGAGAATCTCCTGATGGTCCGGGTGTCC
>JAKSAX010000192.1 GCA_022361395.1 Desulfobacterales bacterium
TCGTTTTTCTGATTTTCAGTCTCAGGTAACGGGAGGGCATGGTCATCGCATATAGATTTTTAGTTTTTTTGTACCCATTGCCCGGCACCGGCAGCGCAAAGGGACGCCGCTAATTCCCATCAGCTCGTCCTGAGCTTATGGCAATCGGCAATAGTACCCTGCCAGATGTCCTGAATTTGATGTCGCTTTTGTCCGTTTCCTGATAACCTGTGAGAATTTACGGGTATTGCTGAAAATTGAGGATAGTAATGGATAAAGATCAAAAAGCAAAGCTGTTGGAATTGTACCCGGTACTGCGGGAGGTGGACCAGGCTCTTTTACAGCCTGCCCTTGCCTCTGCCCGGGTGGTAACCCTTGAAAGGGGGGCATTGATTTTTAACGAGTTCCAGCCCTGCAATGTATTTCCCTTTGTGCTGTCCGGGGATCTCCGGGTGTTTAAACAATCGGCCGGCGGCAGGGAGCTTACCCTGTACCACGTCTCTGCCGGTGATGCCTGTATTGTCTCCGCCGGGTGCCTGCTCGGGGACGGGGTGTATAATGCCGCAGGCCAGGTGAAAGAAGATGTCTGCCTGGTGATGGTCTCCGACCAGGCGTTTGAGGCCCTCCTGGAGTCAAAGGCCTTTCGTGATTTTACCTTTTCCCTGATCTCCCGGCGGCTGCTGCACCTGATGCAGCTGGTTGAGGAGGTCGCCTTCTCAAAGCTGGACAGGCGCCTGGCCGCTGTACTGGTCCGCCAGGGCCCGGCACTCAGGGTGAGTCATCAGGAACTGGCCGGTGAACTGGGCACGGTAAGGGAAATGGTCACAAGGATGCTGAACTCTTTTTCCGATGCCGGTTTAATCAGGCTGGGCCGGGGGCAGATAGAGGTGATTGACAGGGAGGGGTTAAAGGAAGTGCTGGAAAATTAACCTTTGGTTTAAATTAATGTAACCTAAGTCACAGACCCTGTTGCTGAAGCGTGGTACGACATTACCGGTGAGGATCAGGAAAGGTATACTGTTCCACCTGTTCCTGAAAAATCAGTAAAAACCATCCATCGAACCGGAGAAGTGATATGACCATACGTATTGTAAGACTGGGAAGCGACCGCCTCAAGGATGAGGGGCTTCGCATCGGTACCGTCCGCAGGCCGCCCCGTGGCGTGCCCAAGGCGGATTTTGCCTCACGGAACTACTACGATGTGTGGCTGCCGAATGTGGCCCCCAGTGCGGAAACCATGAAACTCGGACAACAGGTTAAAACAGATAAGGAGTGGAAGGCTTTTGAGAAAAAGTACAGGGGGGAGATGGCCAGGCCCGAGAACCTGAGGGTGCTGGAGCTTCTGGCTGCCATGTCCCTGGACACCCGTTTTTCCGTGGGCTGCTATTGTGAGGATGAGGCCCGCTGCCACCGGTCAATCCTCAGGCAGCTTCTTATTGAAAAGGGGGCCAGGGTAGAGGAGTAAGACCCCAGGCAGACAGGTGCGGGGCCTCATCCCAGGCGCCCGGCAATCTCCTGAAGCCTCACCATCTGCTGATAGTAGAGGGGGAAGGCAAGGATGCTTTCGATAAACCCGAATACATACATGACCATGGTGAGAATGTGGCCGAAACCGGCTGTTCCCGATGATGCCGTTACAACCAGGGTGAAGAGCAGCACAAGGGTCAGCACCATCCATGTCAGGGAGAAATTAAGGGTTTCAAGGTCTGACAGGCGGATGTTCCAGCGCATGAGGCTGGCCAGGTAAGTGTCCAGGCGGCGGCTGCTCCCTGAGGCAAGCACATCCACCTGCTGCTCAAACACATCGTTCTGCCCCTTATTCAGGTGCATCATCTTAAATTTGCTGAGCATGTAAATGAGGGCGGTGACTGCAATCCCCCCAATGCAGGCCAGGAATACCCTGATATCCATAAAAACAATGATAAGCAGGGTTCCGGCCAGCCCGACCAGGTGGGTGAAAATGTCAGGCAACGCATTTTCAAGGAATTCCACAAACTCGGTAAACAGGTTCATCCTGGCGGATACCCTGGACAGGGCTGTGTTCTTCTGTTTTTCCCTGTCCACCATTTCCGCGCTGACTTTTTTATAAATACCGGAATAGACCCTGGTGTCATAAAACCGTCTTCCCGCACCCACCACCAATAGTGACATACAGAGAACCGCCAGCTGGGCCAGACCACGGGAATCCCGGTGTATGAGATCATCTACGGCCCAGCCGATGACCAGGGGCATGACAAGCAGAATCAATGCTTCGCACAGGACCAGGACCCAGGTGACCAGGGCCTTTTTCCAGAATCGCCTGATCAGGGTTTTCAGGGTGATTTTCGGCCTCATGTCAGGAATTGGCCTGCCGTTGGCAGAACTGCAGCCGTTATCCCGGACAGGGCCGGAGAGGTGCTCAGCGCCCAGATTCCCATAATCAGCCACATGAGCACCACTGTCCAGTATAGAAGAGGGGAGTCTGACCTCGGGATATCATCCAGAAGATAGGTGCGCCGGTTGCGCAGGTCCGTGATTGCCCAGATAATGAAGAGCACGCCCCAGATCCAGTACCATTCAAACCAGAGCCCCATACCGATGATGCCCAGGGCCAGGACCGATTTCCACCGCAGCGGTGCTGCGCCCGTGGACAGGGCCGGGCCGGCGGGATTGCCGCGGCCCCTGGGGGCGGATTGTGTTTTCCTGTTTTGGGGAACAGGTTTTTGCTTCCTGATTTCATTCCAGAACCAGAGGGAACCTTTTTTGAGTTCATCTGCCGTCATCCCGGCAGGGCTGAACACGACCTCGTCCCCATTGTACCGGGACCAGTCCTTTGTCAGCAGCCGGTTTTCCGAATCCATCCTCTTGTAAAGGGGGGTGCCCGGAAAGGGGATCAGAATCACGGATTCCACCTCGTCTATGCCGATATACCGGCAGAAGTCTTCGCTTTCCCTGAATATTTCCGGTGTATGGGTATCAAAGCCGAATATCATGGATGAGCTGATCTTAATGCCGTGGTCATGGAAGCGGCTTATCTTGTCCCGGATGTCGTCCGGGCTGACAAATCCCTTGCCCGAGGCCTGAAGAGCGGACCGGGATGGCGTTTCAATGCCGATCAGGAGCCATTTGCATCCGCTTCGGGCAGCTGCCTGAAGCAGTTCCGCATCATCGGCCAGTTTGATGGTGGACTCCCCCATCCAGTTAATGTTTAATGGCGTCAGGGCCTTGAACAGTTCAAGGGCATAGTCCCGGTCGGCAGTGAGGTTGTCTGCATGGAGCTCAACCCAATCCGTTGGTGCGGCCTTGATTTCAGCCACGATGTTTTCAATGGGCCTCTTTCTGTATTTTCCTGAGAAAAAGGGGGGCACCGCACAGAAGTCGCACCTGTGGACACACCCCCTTGAGACCAGGACCGACCAGATATGCTCGTATTTTGAAGGGGGAATCAGGTCCAGGGGATAGGGATTGACCGTTGCCAGGTCCACAGGGGTCTCCCTCCGGTATTCCGGTTTCAGGCAGTTGTTCTGATAATCATCCAGCAGGTCTTCCCAGATGCCCTCGGCCTCTCCTATAAGAAGACTGTCCGCATGTGCCGCTGCCTCACCGGGCATGAGGCTCGGGTGAATCCCGCCGAGAACAGTTGTTTTACCTTTTGCCCTGAATTTGTCGGCCATGGCGTAGGCATGGACCGCATCCGGTGTGTGAAAGAGGATAGCGATGATATCCGCATCAATTTTCAACCTGGGTTTCATACCGATTGTCTCGTCACACAGGGTTACCCCGACTCCGCCGGGTGTGGCCGCTGCCAGGGAGAAAATATTCTGGGGTGGTGCGCCCATGGCTTTTTTATAGGTTTTAAAGGGTCCGGGTGCTGATGCCTTGATTATATAGACGTTCATTGGGTATTTCCTTTTTTGTTGCGTTGGCCGGTTTCAGGCGGATGCTGTCCGGATGACCATCCGGGTGATCTGCCTGGCAAACCAGTCGTCTTTTTCCCCGTGTTCCAGCAGGCCGGGGGATACTGCAGCCACATAACGGCGGTAAAGGCCGCAGGTTTCCATGAGGCCGATAACCGAGATCCCGGCGAACTGGACAGAAAAATCCGTTGCCGGACGGTTCGCGGCTTTGGACAGGATGCGGTTCAGAAACTCTGCCTGGGGCCTGAAGTACTCATCTGCCAGCTCTTCAAATACCGGCCCCGGGTTCCTGCATTCCCTGGATAAAATTGCGGTCTGCCAGTGGGACTCAGCCTGATCCCTGAACAGGGCCAGGGATTCCTTGATAATTTCAAACAGGGCATGTTCAGCCGGAAGGGTGAGAAGATAGGCCTGCTCATCCTCCGGCACAGACGCCACCCGGCAGGCCTCCAGAAGCACCTCCCTGTACA
>JAKSAX010000517.1 GCA_022361395.1 Desulfobacterales bacterium
AACGGTCATGGTCCATGTGATAACGCTTTTTCGAATGGAAAACTCGGCAATGTTCATGGGATACCGTCCTTATTCATTCCAGATACGTACTTTCATTCCTTCCCGGAGCTTTGTGACACCGGAGATAACAACGGTCTCGCCGCCGGCAAGGCCGTCGAGGATCAGGATACTGTTGCTGCCGGTCATCTCGCCTGCCGCCACCTTTCTCTTTTTAACCCGCATCTCACCCTTGTCCAGAACCCATACATAGTCATTGCCCCGGGGGTCTTCGAGGACGGAAATCGCAGGGATGACGATCCGGACCTCAGTCTCCCCCCTCTCTGTCCGGGTTCCTGTTACCGTGGCGGTCATCCCCGGAAGAATGTTGATATCCCCGGGCTGGTCCATGAGCAGGACCACCTGGTAGGTCTGGGTCTGGGGGTCGGCCTCGGTGGAAAACTCTTTCAGGGTCAGGGGATACTTTTGCCCCGGTGCCGAGGCAAAGGTGGCGTAGGCGTTGATCTGGTTATCCTCACGGAGATTCACCACCACATTTTCAGGGGCATCCACCAGCACCTCTATTTTTGAATTGTCCTGGAAAAAAACAATGGGCTGCTTGGCCTGCACCTCTTCATAGTTTTCCACATGCCGCTTGGCCACGATCCCGTCAAAGGGGGCCCTTAAATAAGTGTCTTTCAGGGCATTCCGTGCATCTTCCAGCTGGGCGGCGGCAACATCCTTTGATGCCTTGTACTGGTCAAAATCTGCCTTGGAGACCTGGCGGCGGACGTAGAGCTCCTTATACCGGTCATACTGGCGCTCCGCATTAATGGCCTGGGCCTTTGCCTGGTCCAGGCTGATTTTAAAATCCCTGGGAAGGATGCGGGCGATCAGCTGCCCCTTTTTAACGGACTGTCCCTCTTCCACCGGCAGTTCCACAAGGGGGCCGGGCACCTTGAACGACAGGTCAACCCTGCGGTTTGCCCGGGTTTTTCCAGGGAAGGTGAGGTTCACCTGGCCGCCGGTCCCGGCCACTGTCATAACCTTTACCGGCCTGACCACCTCTACGGCTACGGAATCTTCTTTTTTTTCGCAGCCCGCGGCCGGAAATAAAGCCAATGCGATTGCCGCTGCCATGAAGACAAATTTCCTTTTTAAAATCACGGCCAAAAAACCGGCCAAAAAACCGGATGGAACGGCAGTCCGTTTCATGATGACACCCTTTACATAATGATTGTTTTGGCAATAGACGCTCAGGGCCTCTCAATGACTGAAGCCCACGCGTTTGATGTTATACCCTGCCCCCTCCTGAATTGCAATACTTAGGCTTTCGCCCAGGTTAAGTTCAGGGACAGCCCGGACTGTTGCACCCGATTTTATTTCCCGATTTCAGGATGATGTCAATTTTATTCAAGACAGGATCAGGGGACATGGATTATGTATAGGTGAACGGAATTTTTACCTTAGGAGATTATTATGCCCTACGTATATGCCATGGGGGCGATACTATGCTGGGCCAGCCTGCCCGCAGCCATCGGATCAGGCCTCACCGGGCTGAGTGTACCGGCCCTGATGGCCGCCAGTTTTACCAGTGCCGCCCTCTTTCTGTACGGCCGCGATGTCATTGCCGCCCGGTCATTCAGGATTTTCATCCCGGGGACTTTTCCCAGCCTTTTAGGGGTATGGGGAATCTTTCTCTACCATTTTCTCTACTATAAAACCATGGACCTTGCCCCCATGGCCGAGGGCACCATCCTGGCCACCACCTGGTCGTTCTGGATTGTCGTTTTTTCCTCGGTCATCAGCTTTAAAAAACTGCGTCCCGCCATTTTAATCACGGCGTTGATGGGGCTTGCCGGGGCAGGCCTGGTCATAGCCGCGGGAAAAGACATTTCCTTTGCATCCGCCCACATGGCAGGATACGGACTGGCCTTGATCTGCGGCCTTGTCTGGAGCAGTTTCAGCGTGACCCTGCCCCTTATGAAATTGAAACAGGACCCCATGACCGCCTTTACCATCTATGCCGCCCTGATTTCCCTGGTCCTGTTCTTTGTCCAGGGGGATACCTCCCTGCCCGGGAAAACCGCCATGTTCTCGGCGGTCTACCTTGGGTGTGTGCCCCTGGGCCTTTCCTTTTTTTTCTGGAACAAGGCGTTGAGCACCGGCAATATAACGATTATCGGCTATCTTACCTATCTGACCCCGCCCCTGGCTGTCCTACTGGTCAGTATTATCCACGGCCAGGAGGTATCGCCGCAGGTGCTGGCCGGTATGGGCGTGATTATCTGTGCGGCTGTTCTGGGAAAGTTCTTTATGAAAAAATCTTAAACTCTAAAGTCTGTCGTGGACAAGCCGGCCGTCAAATACCGTTCCCAGCACGCCGGTTTCCGGCAGCTGCACTGCGGGAACCGTCAATATGTTCCGGTCCAGAACAGCCATATCCGCAAGCTTACCCGGTGTAATGGACCCCCGGGTCCCTTCCTCAAAGCTTGAATAGGCACCGGTCAGTGTCCAGGCCTGCAGTGCCTGGAACCGTGTAATCCTCTGCCCGGCGCCCAGCACTCTCCCGGAAGGGGTTTTCCGCTCCGTGGCGCAGTATATGTTTCTGAAAGGTTCGGGTTCCACCACGGGAAAATCCGTGTGAAGGACATAGGGAATCCCCAGCTTATGGGCATCCCCCACCGGGTCCAGCGACATTGAACGGTCCGGCCCGAGATAGAGGTCATGGTGTTCATCCCCCCAGTGCCAGAGATGAGAGACAAAAAAATTGGCGATTACACCCAGCTCTTTGAACCGGACCAGCTGGTCAAACCTTGCGGTCTGGGCATGGATAATATGATGACGCAGAGGCCTTGGTTTTTTCTTCATGCAAAACGCGATGGCCTCCAGGGCAGAGTCAATGGCACCGTCGCCGTTTGCGTGGATGGCCAGCTGGTTGCCCCGGCTGTGATGCCACCAGGCCTGGGCATTCAGTTCATCCTGGGGTATGAGCAGGCTGCCGTTCTTTTCCGGGAAGGCATGGTACCCTTCGGTCAGCAGGGCTGTCTGGACCTGGAGGGACCCGTCCTGGACAAATTTCGCACTGCCGAACCTGAGTTTGTCTGAGCCGGACCCCGTACCAAATCCCTGATCCGTCAGCCCGTTATAATCGTAGGCCATGATGGTCTGGTATACCCGGCCCTGAAGCCCCTCTTCCTGCTCCAGCTCCCGGTATGCGTCCATAATCTGACGGCAGTTGTTCCCCCAGCCGATGGCGGCGTCATGATTACCGCAGATCCCCCTGGATAAAAGGTTTTCAAACCCTTTCTTAAATGCGGTTTTGTTCTGTTCAACCGTATACGGGGAAATTTTTCCCACCACAAGATCGGTGGCGCCCGGCTCTAAAAGGATCCCTGTGGGGTCTCCCCCGGCATCCTTCTCAATGATACCGTCAGCCGGCTGGGGCGTATCCCTGTCGATCCCGGCCATTTGCAGGGCCACAGTGTTGGCATATCCGCAATGACCGGTGTTGTGAAAGATGAAAACCGGCTGATCCGGGGCAACGGCGTCAAGATCATGCCGTGTTAAATGCCTGTTCTCACGGCATTTGGTCTGATCAAACCCGTAGCCGCGAATCCAGGCGCCTTCCGGAAGGGTAGCCTGCTTTTCCCTGACGGCAGCCTGAACCTCTCCGATACTCCGGCTCAGGTCAACCCGAGCTTCATACAGACGGCATACCGCCCAGTCTGAAAAATGTCCGTGGGGCTCTATCAGTCCCGGAATGAGGGTTTTCCCCTCCAGGTCAATTATACGGGCATTACCCGCCTCTTTCCTGATCCTGTCCGTTGTGCCCACGGAGAGGATACGGTTCCCCCCCGTGAGAACGGCCTGTGCAGACGGCATATGCGGATCAACCGTGATCACATTGCCG
>JAKSAX010000500.1 GCA_022361395.1 Desulfobacterales bacterium
CCCTATGGTGAACTTTCCGGATACGCAATCCCTTAATTCGGCAGCCTGGTTCTGAAGACGCCTGGCAGATGCCATAACCCGTTCAGCCTGCTCTAATAGTAATTGTCCCTGGTTTGTCAGGGCCATTCCCCTTGGTTTGCGTTGGAAAAGCCTGATCAGGAATTCCTCTTCCAGCGCCTTTATGTGCCCGCTTATGGTCGGCGGGGTGATGTTCAGCCGTTGGGCGGCTCTTGTTATGCTTCCCTCATTTGCAACGGTCACAAAACTCTGTAAATGGTAGAATTCCATAGGGGGTAACATAGCACTCTAACCGGTTCCTGTCTGTTAAAAAATTCCGAACAATGGATTCGGAAAATATGAATTTTTTTCTTCCGGTTTTAGGTCTATTTTAGGCCCGGTGCCAAATTAAAATCGTCCAAAATTTGAATTAAACTTAAACCGGGCACAAAAAGCATCTAATTTCAATGGACGATTTATTTATGTTTTTGTGCCTTAAGGTTCAGTTTTTTGTGCAATCACCTAGGTATAAGAACCGATAAAAGAGGAAAAAGGAGTTCATTATGAATGCGCAGATTGAGTATTATGAAAATAAGCTGGCCTTTGAGATTGATCCCGCTGACCTGTATGATTCCCTCCGGAACCGGGAAGGGGTTATTGTTATCGATACAAGGCAGCCCCAGGGGTTTGAAAAGGAACATATCCCGGGGGCGGTGAACCTGCCCCATAAAGGGATGACTGTCGAAAATACCAGGGGATTTGACAGGTCAAAGACCTATGTCTGTTATTGCGACGGCATCGGCTGCAATGCCTCGACAAAGGGCGCATTGAACATGGCCAGGCTGGGCTTTAAGGTAAAAGAACTGATGGGGGGAATCCAATGGTGGAAACTGGACGGATATGCCACAGAGGGGACTGCCCCGTTTAAAGGGACCGGTATTGACTGTGGCTGTTGATTCGTCAAATCATATCCGCTCAAATCAGGGCCGGCGCAGGCAATTCCGGGCGCAGGCCCCCATTCTCCCGTGTTTCAGGGCATAATCCTTCCAAAGTCCGCAACGGGCAGCCCTGAAATCAGGCCGGTATCTGTTTTCCCAAAAATATAGGGGCCGCGCAAAAATCAACTCAGGCTCTGTATTGTAAAATACCCTGTGTTTTAAATGGGTTTGCAGACAGGCTGTGTGAATCGATTTTTGCGCGATCCCTGAACCCTTGTGCGCCGTGAAAATAAATTTGTTTTACAATGTATTTTCAACTATATTTAATCTATATTCTCACAGCCTGTTTTTAATGATTCCGCAAGAGGGTTGCAACTATCCGCAATAAATATTGCAGAGGCAGATTTGAAAATATGAAAAAAATCATACTCATGGGTTTGGCAATTGCCGGTGTCACCGCTCTGTTTGTACTTGACAAATGGCAGACCGGCCGCTGGGAGGCGGAAAAGGCCATTGAACTGGAATCTGCTGCCGATTTGATCCATACGCGCCTTGAAAATACAATTGCATCACGGTTCAGCGCCCTGGAAGGACTGGCCGCTTTATTCCTGCTCCGGCCGGAAACAACCCCGGGGGAGTTTGCCCATTTTGCCTCTTTCCTGCTGGCGTCCAATCCCCCTGTAAAGGCGCTTCAATATGCTGATCCGGACACCAGGGTGGTTTATGTATTTCCCCCAAAGGGCAATGAAATCACCATCAGCAATCCAATGGTCCTGATATCCGACCCAAAACGGGGGCCATATGTAAAAAAAGCGGTTAAAAACAGGATTCCCACCCTTCAGGGACCCTTTGAATTAAGGCAGGGGGGGAAAGGGGTTATCGTCCGCCTGCCCATATTTGACCGGGAGAGGTTTTTGGGACTGGCCATTGGTGTGTTTGATCTGCGGACTTTAATCGAGGAGACTGCCGAGGGGCTAAACCTGAGCCAGTTCAACCTTGCTGTTGCAGATGCGGGGGGCCGTCTTTTCCTGGGGAAAAAGCCGGATGAAACCCTGGGAAGTACAGAGGAAAGGGAGATCTCACTGGCCGATACCAGGTGGGTGATATCCCTGAACTGGCGGGAAGGGATAGCCAGGCCGCCTGTGCTGGTTAAACTGATGATATGGATATGCGGAGGCGGGTTTTTAATCTCCTCATTACTTCTGCTCCACTTTGCCTGGTCCCAGGCAAAGACCCTGGAAATCCTTGTGGAGGAGCGGACAGTGGAACTCACCCGGGCCAACCAGGACCTGATGGACGAAATCTCCGAGCGCAAGAGACTGGAATCGGACAGGAAAAAACTTAACATAGCTTTGCAGGCAAAGAATAAGGAGCTTGAACAGGTGGTCTACGTGGCTTCCCATGACCTGCGCTCTCCCCTGGTCAATATAGAGGGGTACAGCAAAGAGCTTGACTATGCCATTGAAGATCTCCATGCGATACTGGAAAAAATCGTAACACCTGAAACAAAATCTTCAATTGAGCTTATCATTGATGAGGATATCCCTGATGCCCAGAGGTTTATCCGGTCCAGTGTCTCAAAGATGGACGGGCTGATCAAGGGGCTGCTGCGGCTCTCCCGGTCAGGCCGCGCAACCCTGAAAATAGAGCCCCTGGATATGAATGCGCTGATTGCCGAAGTTGTTGAGGCCATTGAATTCCAGATCAAGGGCTCCGGTTCACAGGTAAGTGTGGATCCGTTGCCAATGTGCAAGAGCGATGCGGTACAGGTGAACCAGATATTTTCAAATTTAGTCAGCAATGCAGTCAAATACCTTGATCCGGACAGGCCGGGTAGTATCCGGATATCCGGACGGACTGAGGGGGGAACAGCGGTTTATTGCGTTGAGGACAACGGGATAGGGATTCCGCCGGACCGGCTGGAACAGATCTTTGAGATTTTTCACCGCCTTGACCCTTACCACGGCCAGGGAGAAGGGCTGGGGCTGACGATTGTCAAGTGGATACTGAACCGGCTGAACGGAACAATCCGGGTGGTGTCAACCCCCGGATCAGGAAGTCAATTCTATATTTCGCTGCCCCTGGGAAAAGAGACAGTGACAGCCGAAGGAAAGGAAAAACAGAATGCATAACGATGTCGTGATTCTCGTTGCCGAAGATGATGAGGGACATGCCGGACTGATCCGGAAAAACCTCAAACGCGCCGGTGTGGTAAATGACGTCCTGCTCTTTCATGACGGCAGACAGATCCTGGACTTCCTCTTTAAAGAGGGGGAGGGGCCCCACCGGCAGGACGGGCTAGCGTACATGCTTCTGCTGGATATCCGGATGCCAAGGGTCAGCGGGGTCCAGGTCCTTGAAAGGGTAAAGGCGGATCCTGCATTGAAAAAGCTGCCTGTGATCATGATAACAACGACGGATGATCCCCGTGAAATCGAGAACTGCCATACCCTGGGATGCAGCAATTATATCACAAAGCCGATTGAGTATAACCAGTTTGTAACGGCCATCCGGCAGCTGGGACTGTTTCTCTCAGTGGTTCAGATTCCCGTATTAAATGGAGAGTAATTCATTGGAAAAGAGCGGAGAGGAAATTTCCCAGGCCAGAAAGAAGTGGCAGGTGCTTGTGGTGGAAGATGATGAGGGCCTTAACCGGCTTGCGCAAAAGGTTCTCAACAGGGCAGGGTTCAGAACTTCCGGTGTCAAGACAGGGGCTGAAGCCGTTGACCGGGTGATTAACCATCCCGGCCTCATCCTGCTTTTGGATCAAAGGCTTCCCGATATGTCCGGGATAGAGGTCATCCGTGACCTGAATGCAAAGGGATTTGAGCTGCCTTTTATCGCCATGACAGGCCAGGGGGATGAGAAAACCGCCGTAGACATGATGAAGCTCGGCGCCAGGGAGTACCTGGTAAAAACCGGGGAGTTTATCTCTTCCCTGCCCGGCGTGTTTGACCGGCTGCTCCGCGAGCTGGTGACGGAGGAAAAGCTTAAAAAGGCTGAAAACGCATTAAAAATCAGTGAAGAACGGTATAACCTCGCCCTGGAATTTGCCAATGACGGCCTATATGACTGGAATCTTGTAACAGACGAGATTTACTATTCGCCCGGATGGAAAAGGCTTCTGGGATACAGGGACGATGAAATCAAGAACGAGTTTTCAGAGTGGGAACGCCTGACCCGTGAAGAGGATGTCAAAGCCTCTATGGTCATGCTCAAAGAGGTGCTGGAAAAAAAGCGGCACCGGTTTGAAAAAGAGATGAGGATGCGGCATAAAGACGGGTATTGGGTGGATATTCTTTCCAGGGCAAATGTTGTAAGGAGTGAAGACGGCACCCCTGTCAGGGTTGTGGGCACCCATGTGGATATCAGTGAACGGAAAAAAATAGAGCTTGATCTGAAAAACCAGAAAACACTTTTTGAAAAGGTCTTTAACAGCCAGCTAGATGCGATTTTTATTTTAAGCGCCACTCTTCCTCCCCGGGTGAAAGCCTGCAACCTGGCAGTGACGGAAATATTCGGATACAGTGGGGAAGAGCTTTTCAGCCGGACCACTGATATGCTTCACGTTGACCAGAAGCATATAGAAGGGTTCCGGACAAAACTGATGCCGGAAATTGAGAGATCCGGGTTTTTAAAGGATTTTCCCTTTCATATGAAACGGAAAAACGGGGAGGTGTTTCCAAGCGAGCACACGGTTGTTGAACTGACGGATGAACAGGGCGCGAGAACCGGATGGGTTTCCATTGTCCGGGATCTTACCCAGCGCCGGGACCTTGAATCCCGCCTCCAGCAGGCCCAGAAAATGGAAGCCATCGGCACCCTTGCCGGTGGCATTGCCCATGATTTCAACAATATCCTGTTTCCCCTGCTGGGCTACTCCGAGTTGCTGAAGGAAGACCTTCCCATGAACAGCCCGCTCCAGGACAAGGTTGCCCAGATCATGAAGGCCTCGTTACGGGCAAAAGAGCTTGTCAAGCAGATACTCTCGGTGAGCAGGCATAATGAAAAAGAGCTGAAACCCGTCAGGCTCCAGTCAATACTCGGGGAGGCCCTGAAACTGCTCCGGTCTTCAATTCCCAGAACCATAACCATGGATATTGATATCGACCGGACCTGCGGCATGATCATTGCCGATCCCACCCAGGTGCACCAGATCATAATGAACCTTGCCACAAATGCCTACCACGCCATGCAGAACACCGGCGGGGTCTTAAGCGTCACCCTGCGGCAGACCCGTATGAAAAAGGATGAAACTTTTAGCCTGAATCCGGGGGATTATGCCTTGCTGACCGTTTCCGACACCGGAACCGGCATGACAAAGGACCTGATCCAAAAAATTTTTGACCCCTACTTCACAACCAAGGAGACCGGCAAGGGAACCGGGTTGGGCCTGTCCGTTGTCCGCGGGATAGTAAAGAGCATAAACGGCGATATCCGTGTAAACAGTGAACCGGACAAGGGAACTGAAATAACGGTGTACCTCCCTGTTATGGAACAGTCCGGTGAGTCTGAAACACCTGATGAAGGCCAGGTTTCCCCAAGGGGGTCTGAACGGATCCTGCTTATTGATGATGAAGAGGCCATTATCAAAATGGAGGAAATGCTCCTGACGCGCCTGGGATACAGGGTAACCTGCCGGACCGACAGCCTTGATTCCCTTGACCTGTTTAAAAAAGAACCGGAAAAATTTGATCTTGTTATCTCAGACATGACCATGCCCGGGATGACCGGGCTCCAGTTGTCAAAGGAGATGAAACGCATCCGTCC
>JAKSAX010000487.1 GCA_022361395.1 Desulfobacterales bacterium
GAGGTGGACGGGATGACCCTGTACTTTTATGAGGGCACCCTTGCACAGGGGGATGTATTCTACGTTTCCACGGACAACACAGGCACCCCTGCCGAGCCCGATACCCTGTCCGACTGGCACTGGACCCAGCAGAGCTTTGCCGATGAATTCAACCGGAGCGCCGGCGGGGTGACCGCTTCGGTCTCCGGGGATAATTGCCTGGTTTTTGACCTAACCCCGGATTATTGCAGCATCGAAAACATTGAATACTCCGGAAGTAACGGCTTTACCCCGGAAAACACCACGGTTGAGGTCAAGGATTATACCGCCTTTGACACCCCGGCCCAGGACATGACGTTTGCCCGGCAGGACGGGGAATGGGTGATTGTGAACGATCCCACAGGCGGCACGGCCCGGATCATTCCGGAAGGGGGCAGTGATGACGGCTTTGAAGTGGATCTGGACGGTGACGGGTTTGCTGACATGGAAGTGGCCTTTGACGAACCGGTCACCGGGGACGGGTATGTGCGGATGGATCTTGAATCTTCGGAGTCCGGAGATATCCAGTATGCATTTGCCGGTTCCGAGGACGGAGACTGCGGCCTGGCTGCCGCAGCCGGGATCAATACTTTTTTTACAGGAACCGGTGCCGCGGATATGGGCGTGAATCCCCTGGTGGCAGACGGGCGGTACCTTGCCACGGGCATGGTGGACAAAGAGACCTTTACCACGGCGCCGGGAGATAATTCCAATGCCATGGCCATGGCCGATACCCGGTATGACCCCCTGGCCATGAAAACCTACGATTACACCCGGGGGGAGCCGCCCCGGGCCACTGTCACCGAAACCACCCTGAACGAATACGAACAGACCATGGTGGGCAGCATCGGATTTACAACCCGGACCACGGAATCCCAACTGGAATATGCCGACCTGATGGTTTACCAGCTCACAGCCCAGCGGGACGCCATCTCGGCCGTATCCCTGGACGAGGAGATGATCAAACTGACCCAGCAGCAGCAGGCTTATCTGGCTGCAGCAGAACTGCTGAGAACCGTGGATGAAATGTTCCAGGCATTGCTGGCCATCAGATAAAAGATAGAAAAGGAGAGTGCCATGAGGGTTCCCAACATATCCAAGTACAACCAGGCCACCTACCAGTTAAACGCCATTTCCGGGGAACTGATGGCGGCCAACCAGGAAGAATCCACGGGCAAACGGATCAATGAGGCTTCAGATGATCCTTCAGGGGCATGTATGGTTATGGATATCAATTCCAGCCTCAGCAGTATGGACCAGACCCTGGACAACCTCCTCCAGGGCCAGACCATCCTGCTCCAGGCCGAAACCACCTTGAATGCCTCGGCTGATGCGATTATAGACACCAAGCTGCTCTGCTCCCAGATGGCCGGCGCCTCGGCCAGTCCCCAGGACCGGGCCGATGCGGCCGGGAACCTTGACACCACCATTGATATGATGCTGGACCTTGCAAACACCCAGGTCAACGGGGTGTATATCTTCGGCGGCACAGCCAATGACTGCCCCCCCTTTGCCTATGACGATCCGGATAATCCCACTGCTGTGGTCTACCAGGGAAACGAGGCGCCCATGTGCATCAAAACCGGCCCTTCCACCACCATGGAGCTGGACTGCCTGGGGAGTGACATCTTTTACGAAGATGAGATCATTGTGGACGGGACCAACAACGAAGTGGTGTTCCGGGAAGATCCGGGCACGGGAGATGCCGATATTCTCATTGTTGAAACGGAAATTCCTTACGGCACCTATACCCGGGAAGAGTTGGCCGCGGCTGTGGAAGATGCAATGAATCAAGCGTCCGCGGAATCCGGCCACGGGGTTGAATATGAGGTCTCCCATGATGCCGAAACAGACAGATTCAGCCTGGAACAGGACAAGGCCTACTCAATCCCCGTGGATGTGACCCTGGTGGTTGAACCCAAGGAGACGGTGCGGCTCAGCTCCTTTGAAACCAACGGGTTTGCAGCTCCGCCCGGGGAGGTCACCGTCAACACCCCCGAAGCCCTGGCGCTGATGACCCCGTCGCCCGAGGGAAGCGAACCGTTGACCCTGACCCTTAACGGGGACGGCAACTGGGAAGTGGAAAACGATCCCGGGTACGGCATCGGTCCGGAAATCGCATCAACAGGACAGATTCTTGAACTGGATATGGACGGGAACGGTACCCCGGATATCACCATGGATCTTGGAGAAGCCCCGGACCCGGGGGATTCGGTGAGTTTTGACATCGTACCGGGAAGCGAGAACAACACGATCGGTCCGGATATGGGATTTGACCATAACACGGCCGTGGCAGACCCGGCCCGGAGCCAGGTGCCCGTAAGCGGCCCGGTTACAGTCACCCCTGGAGAAAACGATACCATCGACTTTGTTGAGACCCCGGAGAAGGGCAGCCCGTCCAGCCTCACCGCCACTGTCGAACCGGGCACCTATGAGACCGAAGAGGAATATGCCCGTGCCGTGGAAAAGGCGCTGGAAAAGGAGTCGGCGGAAAACGGCAACCGGGTCAATTACGAAGTTGCTTATGATGAGGCCTCCCAGACCTATGTGGTCACCGA
>JAKSAX010000148.1 GCA_022361395.1 Desulfobacterales bacterium
AAATCCCTATGATCCCGGTGAGCGGATCTATCCGGTGGGGGTTTTCAACTCGCCCGGGTACGTGAACCAGCACTTCTGCGCCTATGATGATACCGGCATCAGTGATCCTCTGCCGCTGTTTTCCTATGGCGCAGTGGGATTTGGGAAGAAGGATTTCAGGTCCTCTGCCCTGCTTGTGGACACCGAGCCCCGGCAGGACCTGAGGCAGATGCCTGTTTCAGGGGTGGAAAAAGGCGTGGCCCGGTGCCGGAAACTCTATCCGGATAACCGGCTCATACGCCACCTTGAAACCTGCGCCCTCCAGTACGGATGCCCGGCCGGGAAAAATTTTTTCCTGGGAAGGTATGAGGCACCGCTGCCCGCATCCGTTGTCTGCAATGCCAACTGCGTCGGATGCATCTCACTTCAAACCGAAAACAACCTCTGCGCCTGCCAGGACCGGATAGCCTTTGTGCCTGATCCTGAAGAAATTGCCGGCGTGGCACTGGACCATATAAAAAAGGTAGACAAGGCCGTGGTCAGTTTCGGCCAGGGATGTGAGGGCGAACCTTTAACCTCTGCCAGGGCCCTTATCCCGGCTGTTGAACTAATCAGGGCTCAAACCGATAAGGGCACCATCAACCTGAATACCAATGCCAGCCTGCCGGATCAGGTGGACCTGCTTTGCCGGGCAGGCCTGGACAGCATGCGGGTAAGCATGAATTCAGTGAGGCCATCCTGCTATACCGCCTATTTCAGGCCCAAAACCTATACATTCGCAGATGTGGTGCGCAGCATAAGCATTGCAAAAGACAACGGTAAGTTTGTGGCTGTCAATTATCTGAACTGCCCGGGATTTACAGACTCGGAAAAGGAAAAAGAGGCCCTGTTTGATTTCATTGGGAAACTGGGCATTGACATGATCCAGTGGCGCAACCTGAATTTTGACCCGAGGCGTTATATCAGAACCATGGGAGAGGTTGAGGAGAACGGTTCTCCCACTGGAATGGCCAACCTTATAAAAGATCTGACCCGGGCCTTTCCCGGCCTGATCCACGGCTACTTTAATCCGCCAAAGGAAAATCATGGGAGGCCCTGACCGGCAGATCCGGATCATTGACGAAACCCTGAGGGAGGGGATGCAGTTCCACGGCCTTGTATTTTCCCTGGAACAGCGGATAAAAATACTTGAGTTCCAGGAGATGCTCGGGGTGGATATCTGCCAGGCAGGCTACCCCCCGGCCCTGGACAGGGAAGCTGAAATCGTCAGGCAGACAGCGGCCCATGCCAGGGTCAACAATATGCATATCAGGACAGCAGCCCTTGGCCGTGCCCTTCGGCAGGATGCCGAAACCCTCGTGGACACCTGTGTGGATGATCCCCACTTTCACTTCCACCTGAAAAAAGGGACAGGCCGCCCCGGGGTTGACCGGGCCCTGGAAGAGCTGTGTGATCTTTTTGCCCGTGTGAAAGCCCAAAGGCCGGATGCACGAATATCACTTGCCATGCTGGATATCGGCAGGACCGATCCGGACCTCCTGTCCCGTTGTGTTGAAACCCTTGACCAGTGCCCCCACCTTGCCATCCTCTCTTTACCGGACACCTCGGGCATTATGGTCCCTGATCAAATCAGGGATAGGATAACCCGCCTTGCCGGGAAGGTAAAACGGCTGCGCCTGGCCGTCCATTGCCACAACGATTACGGCATGGCCTCGGCCAACACCCTCACCGGCATCCTGGCCGGGGCCGCGGTAATGGAGGCCTCGGTCCTTGGCATCGGAGAACGGAACGGTATAGCCGACCTGTACATAACGGCGAAACGTCTCCGGAGCCAGGGAATAAAGACCGGGATGGACCTGGACAATATTGACGGGTTCAGGGCCTATTATACCTATGTGAACAGCATCGTCACCGAACAGACAGGGCTGGATCTTATGGATTACCGCTGTCCGGTTTTCGGTGCCGGCGTCAAAACCCATGTGGCCGGCACCCACGCCGGAGGGCGGTTTGGCACAGTCCGGGACGAACATTTCTACCTGAACCCGCTCTGCGGCAGGCAGCTGGTAAAAAAATACCTGGACCGGAATTCCATCCCCTATCAGTCCGGCATGCTGGAAAAAATTACAGAAACCGTCAAATCCGGCAGCATGGATGCCGGGCGGCGGCTGAACCGGGACGACGTTCTCCGGATTATATCCGGCCTGGGTGAGTAAGCTCCGGGTCCGGGCAATCCCGAACACGCTCCCGCATAAACGACTGTTTTTTATCGAACAATTCCATTCACCCCTTAATAAAAAAAAAACCGGACTTGATTCATTTCACCGGCAGTAATTTACCCATTACCCGGCCTTAAACTCCCCCCCTGTGCGGGGATTATAAAAAACCATTGCAAAACCCCCTTCGATCTGGTTTAAATATTCTTTTGGCATAACCCTGGCAGGATGCAATAATTCCTTGACAAAGCGGGTATTTAGCGCTTTTATAGTTTTAGTAAACACAGTTTGATTTAAGCAAACTTTTCCTGCCGATTAATTTAAGGTGAAGATTTGGAAATCAACCTCAGCGGCACCATTATCATAGCCGGGAACTACGGCAGCGGCAAAAGCGAAACAGCCGTAAACCTGGCAGCCACCGGAAGGGCACGGGGCTTATCCGTGAAGATAACGGACCTGGATCTGGTCAACCCCTATTTCCGCTCCAGGGAAGCCCGGCAGCCCCTTGAAGACCTGGGTGTCGACGTTGTCCTGCCTGATCCCAAATACATGCACGCAGACCTGCCCATTCTCACCCCTGCCGTTGCCGGAATCATTCAGGCCCCTGCCGAGCTGACCATCCTGGACGCCGGCGGAGATGATGTGGGCGTAACGGTTCTGGCCGCCCTGGCCGATGTGTTTAAAGGCCGGGATATCCAGATGCTCCAGGTGATCAACCCCCTGCGCCCCTTTACGGAGACCCTTGACGGCTGCCTTACCATAAAAAAAGAGATAGAAGAATCATCAAAGCTGAAGGTAACGGGCCTTGTGTCCAATGCCAATCTGATTGATGAAACCACGCCGGAAATCATTTATGACGGTTATGACCTGGTTCGCCGGGTATCAGATGCCACCGGCCTTGATATTGCGTTTATAACAGCGTCCACCAGACTGATGCCCCGGCTGGACACGGCACGGTTCACCTGCCCTGTCCTTCCCATTGACAGGAAACTGGCACCACCCTGGAAGCGCATTTAACCCAAGCTTTAGGAGTAATTGTAACAATGGCTTTAGAACACATCATTGAATCCGAACGGTGTAAAGGATGCGGGCTCTGTATCGATGTCTGCCCGAAGAACGTCCTTGAAATCACGGACAAAGTAAATGCCAAAGGACATTTCCCAGCCTACCAGGCCAGACCGGAAGATTGTATTTATTGTACCCTGTGCTGTGTCATGTGTCCGGATGTTGCCATCAGCATCGTTGATAAAGAGACTACTTAGGATCGGCTCCAAAATTACTTGGTCTTTTGTTTTCAAAATACCCGTTTACTGGGGTTTTTGAAAACAATGTAGAGCAAGTTATTTTGCAACGATTCCATAAACAAAATTTTATAACACCTTAAGGATAGATATAATGGCAAAAGTCTTAATGAAAGGCAATGAAGCAATTGGTGAAGCCGCCATAAGGGCAGGCTGTTTAAATTATTTTGCGTATCCCATCACTCCCCAGTCCGAAGTGGCTGAATACCTGGTCAAACGCCTGCCGGAAGAGGGCGGGGTGTTTCTCCAGGGAGAGAGTGAAGTGGCAGTGGGTTACATGATCTTTGGCGCTGCAGGTGCCGGTGAACGGGTTATGACAACATCTTCCTCCCCTGGCGTCAGCCTCATGAGCGAAGCCATTTCCTATATTGCCGCGGCCCAGTGCCCTGCGGTATTTGTAAATATTGTCCGCGGCGGACCGGGGTTAGGCGGCATCCTGCCTGCACAGGGCGACTACTTCCAGGCCACAAAAGGCGGCGGCCACGGTGACTACCACATGCTGGTGCTGGCTCCGGACGGGGTTCAGGAAGCCGTTGAAATGACCATGCAGGCCTTTACCCTGGCGGAAAAGTACCGGGGACCGGTCATGGTGCTCGGTGACGGTATGATCGGCCAGATGATGGAACCGGTTGAATTTCCCGAAGACCTGAAAACAGAACCCACCAACAAGGATGAGTGGGCCACCAACGGCATGGCCACCAGGAACAGCAAAAAACGCAACCTGGTAAAATCCTTATTTCTGGACCCTGCCGCGCTGAACCAGAACAACCTTGACCTCAAGGCCAAGTACGAACAGATGAAAAAAGAGGAAGTCCAGTTCGAGCTTTACAATGAGGACACGGACTACCAGGTACTGATCGCCAGTTACGGCACCATGAGCCGGGTGTGCAGGACCGCCATTGACATGCTCAAGGAAGAGGGCATTGAGGTGGCCATGTTCAGGCCGAAAACACTATTTCCCTTCCCGGAAAAGGCTGTCTATGATGCAGCAATAAAGGAGAGCTGCAAATCCGTTATCAGTATTGAGATGAGTATGGGCCAGATGGTGGAAGACGTGGAACGCTGTGTCAAAGGCCGGCGTCCTGTTGAATTCTACGGGGAGTGCGGCGGAGAGATCCCCACACCGGAAAAAATCATCGAAATCGTTAAAGGACTGATATAGGAGACAACAATGGGAAAAACATTTTCTAAGCCCAAAGCATTAAGCGACAATCATACCCACTACTGCCCGGGCTGCACCCATGGTATCGTCCACAGGCTGGTTGCCGAGGCCATTGATGAACTGGGCATTCAGGACAGAACCGTCGGTATCGCCCCTGTGGGGTGTGCTGTCATGGCTTATAATTACTTTGACTGTGACTTCCAGGAAGCGGCCCACGGCAGGGCCCCTGCCATGGCAACCGGTATCAAGCGCGTTCGGCCCGATCTCATGGTTTTCACCTACCAGGGAGACGGAGACCTTGCCAGTATCGGCATGGGAGAGATCATGCATGCGGCCAACAGGGGTGAAAAGTTCACGGTAATTTTCATCAACAATGCGATTTACGGGATGACCGGTGGCCAGATGGCCCCGACAACCATGCCGGGCCAGCGGGCCACCACAGCCCCCACTGGCCGTGACACAGATAGTACCGGCATGCCCCTGCGCATGGCCAACATCCTTGGCCAGCTCGTCACTCCGGCATATGTTACCCGCCAGGCAGTGCTCAAGCCCCAGCAGGTCAACAAGGCAAAGAAAGCCATTAAAAAGGCTTTTGAATACCAGGTTGAAGGCAAATGTTTCAGCTTTGTGGAAGTGGTGTCCACCTGTCCCACAAACTGGGGCATGACACCCCTGGATTCCCTGAAGTGGGCTGAAGAGAACCTGCTGCCCTATTATGAACTGGGTGATTATAAAACCCCTGAAGAATAAGATTCGGAGAGACCTATGCAGACAGAAATAAAATTTGCAGGATTCGGCGGCCAGGGTATACTTCTCAGTGCCAAACTTCTGGCCTATGCCGCAATGAAACAGGGGTCCGAAGTTGCCTGGATCCCGTCTTACGGCCCTGAGATGCGGGGCGGAACCGCCTATTGCACCGTTGTTATCAGCGACAAGTACATTGGTTCACCCATCATCAAAAACCCCACCCATCTTGTGGCCATGAACCGCCCCTCCCTGGAAAAATTTGACGAAACCGTCAAACCGGGCGGCATCGTGTTCATCAACTCATCCCTGATTCCGGTCCGCAGCCAGCGTGACGACATCACGGAACTTGTGGTCCCGGTCAATGATATCGCCATTGACGCAGGCTCGGTCAGGGCAGCCAATATTGTGGCCCTTGCCTCATTTGCCGCCAAAAGCGGTCTGGTGGACCTGGAGCTTTTGAAGAACTGCGTCAAGGAGGAATTTGCAGCCAAACCCAAGATCATTCCCTTGAACATGGTGGCCTTTGACGAAGGTGTAAAAGCCGGAGAAGCAAGCTGAAAAAGATCCTTCAGGGCACTCCTTTTGGGGTGCCCTGTATCCAAAACAGATAAAACGATCCCATAGACAGTCAACAGAATAAGGGGGACAAATCGATGATCAGACGTGAAATATCGCTTTTTCTTAAGAATGTGCCCGGAGAACTGGGAGAATTGACGGCCCTGCTGGGGGACAACGGTGTAAACATTGATGCCATCACCATCCAGGATGCCTCTTCTTATGTCCAGAACCTGTTTGAAGCCAGGGGAAAATCCCTGAAACGGCTGGCCTCTTCAGCCAGCTACTCTTCCATGCGGCGGGACTCTGCCGAATTTGCCCTGATCCGGATTCTGACGGATGATCCGGAAAAGGCTGTTGAGATGCTCCGGGAGAAGAAATACCTCTTTGATTCCAAAGAGGTGGTGGCCATTGAGATGACCAACAAGCCAGGGGAACTGGCTAGAATGACCAAAAAACTGGGTGAAGAACAGATCAATATCAACTATGTGTACGGGTCCGTGACCACCGGGGACGGCAAGTGCCTCTTTGTCTTCTGCCCCGAGGATGTCTCCTTTGCAGACAAAATTTTCGAAGGCGGCAACTATTAGGAATCGGCTCCAGAATTACTAAACTCACTGCCCCGGCGGCAATCTTCTCCGCCGGGGCCAGTTTTATGCATCCTTTGCCTGGACCTGGGTATAGCTGAGGGGATTCAGAACCTGTCGGCAGGTCTTCGTCGCGATCCGGATATTGCCGTCCGGCCCCATGTTTCCTGCCACATCAAGCTGAAGATGATGGGTCCTGTCTGCTGAGAATTCCCGCTCCCAGTCATCGTAACGTATCCTGAGCGTAGCACCCGGCGCCACAAATCCGGTTACGGCGTATGAGACCTGCTGAAGCTGCTCGCCGATTTCCCTGGACGTCACCCCGGCCCGCTCCTGGTCGCAGTTTTTTTCCTTTATTGCCGCGTTAAGGCGGGCCAGCCTGAGCAGTTTCTTTTTCATGGCCTCAATGGATCTCATATTGCCGTACCCCTTGAACACCTCCAGCCGTCTTACAATCTCCTCCTCAGGATGCCGGCTCATCGTTCTTGCAAACTCAACCAGCCCCTTCCGTTTATCCGGTTCCGCCTTTTTCACGGCCTGGAGAAGATCTGTTTTCACGGTCTCCAGCAGGCCTGCCTTTTCCTCTTGAAGCGCGTGTTTCTCATCTTCTGCATCCCCGCCGGACAACTCTGCCGAGGCCCGCCTATTAATCAGGGATCTGCCGAGATCAATAATATTATCCCCGCCCTGGATCAGCACCTGGTTCATCTGCACTATCAACGCATCCACCTCGGTATTGGTCAGGGCAAATATCTTCTCCCCCTCTGCCCTGAACCGGTCCGCCTTTATCCGGACATCAATGATATTCCGGGTCACAGATACCTCAGGCGCCTCAAGATAGGATTTCTGGACAAACTCCGCCCGGATCTCCTTTCCCGCGACAATCCGGCTGCCGGAATTGACAATTCCCAGCACCGCCCTGTCATCGGTATTGATCACCCCGCCGTATACCTCGCTGCAGGTGACGGCCGCCGTGCTGTAAAGGCTGAAATCCGGGCGGAACTCTTCCAGGAACACCGGCACCGGTATCCTGACCTCCCTGTCCCCGAGATTTCCGGTTTTAAAACAGATGGACCGGGTTGAAATCTCCTCTTCAACATCCAGGGACCGCAGGTTTCCTCTCTCATCACAGGTATAGCTCAGCACCCCCCGCATCCTGGCTGCCAGCCGCATGCCTGTTCTTTCCCTGTCCCCGGCCAGGTAGGCACCGATACCCACCCCGTCTCCGAACTCAAGGGGATATGGCGCTGCCTGGTCCGGCAGCACCGGCCCGCCAAAGATATTGATCCCGTCCGATCCGTCAACAGGATCCAGCAGGGTGCACAACTCTTCGCCCGGTTCCACAACGATGAATTTATTCAGTTCATACCAGTTCATGCTGCCGTCCGGATTGGCTCTGCCCGGCACCTGATTATGGTTAAACCGGATATGGGCAACCTCACCGGCAGCACCGGTCACAGCCGGCTCTCCCTTTATCACCACCAGAACGCTTTTCTCATGGAAGACCAGGCTGACAAGCCGTCCGGGTTTACCTCCCCGGCTGTCCGGGTCAACGGCAATACCCTTAATCACATCCTTGTCCGTGAGCAGCCCTGCCCCGTCAAAAATTTTCCGGTAAATAAGCTCATACCGTTCAATATTATACCGGGAGGACATCAGCCACATGAAATCCGTTTCAAACCCCGGCTGCCTGATCTCCTCTATGGGAATCAGTATTCTTGCCCTGAGCTTGTCCTCATCCTCCTTGACAATCCACCTGCCCAGCCGGTCTTTCACCCGGTCTTCCCGTCCGAAGCGGAACCCGCCACCGTCCCCATCCTTTTGTTTTGTATGCCCTTGCATTATTTTCATACAAAGAAGCGTTGCAGATAAGATGCCAGTATAAACCCCCTGTATTTTCAGGCAATTGGTTTTTCATCCTATGACGCCATGAGAAAAACCTGCCATTTTCCCGAAAAAGAGGTCAATTTTTTCCTAATACTTTGGTACGAATCAAAATTGTTTACACTTGCCTTCCGGATCATTAAACGACTATTATCCCTTAAAAAAAGGAGGAAAAGATGAAGACAGTGATTACAGGCCCGGCCGGAAAAATGGGCAGGGCAATGGTTCAGGCTGCTTTTGGCAACCCGGAGATTGAGCTTGCAGGAGCTGTGGGGCCAAAAGGCAGGGATTATATCGGCAAAGATATCGGACTCATATGCGGTCTTGGAGAGCAGGTTCATATAAATGTCCATGATGATTTAGCAGAAATAATATCAGATTGTGATACAGTCCTGGACTGCACCACGCCCCGGACAGCAATCCGGGCCCTTGAAATCTGCAAGGCCAACGGCAAAGCTTTTGTGACAGGTACGACCGGGTTCTCAGATCATGAAATAGATATGCTTAAAGAAGCCGGGGAACTTATCCCGGTTATTCTGGCATACAATACGTCGAGGCTGTTCAATATTCTGTTCGGGATTATCCGTGAGGTTGCCTCAAAAATCGGCATGCAGGCGGACATTGACCTGATAGACATGCATGATAATAAGAAAATGGATGCACCCAGTGGAACGGCCAAGGAAATCGCAGAAATTATTTCCAGGGAACTGGACAATGAACTGAATAATGACAGGATGAATTTCACATACGGCAGAGAGGGGACGGGTACCCGCAAAGAAAACAGTATTGCCTTCACTTCCATCCGTTCCGGCGGATATCCCGGGTCTGTAAAAGCCGTTTTCGGACTGGAAAACGAGAGACTGGAACTGTCTGCCCATGTGTATAATATGAACACCTATGCCAAGGGAATGATTGAGGCAGGATTATTTTTACATGGGAAAAAACCGGGATTTTACAGCCTAAAAGAGGTATTTAACCTTTAATGAGAATTTAAATTCGTATGAAAGTATCATCACCCATACCAGTAAAATAATCAGGTGCTGAAAAAGGTCAGGATGCCATGATGTCCTGCCGTGTTCCCAGGCAATTGGCTTCTCATTCATATCTGGAACCACGTCCACTGCCGCCTGTATAACCGATACATCGGTGCTCTGTATTTCAAAAAAGGATCTTGAAACGATTTTCGATGGTAATACAGAAGCAGCCGTGACCTTTTACAGGCGGCTGGGCAGTATTTTCTCCAAACGGATCACCAAGGCGGTTGAATAGACTCCGGCGCCTGACAGCCCCGCTATGCACCGGCTTCCGCCAGGAATGGCATCCAACTAAACCTTGACTATTCAGGCCAAACATGCGATTCTTCGCCGGTTTTTCGTAAGCTTTCTTTAGCTGGAAAAGACAAACACCGGGAGGAATTAAGTTGAAACTTTCGACAAAAACAAGGTACAGCACTCGGATATTGATCGACCTGGTGCAGCACAGGGAAGAAGCCCCCATTCAGGTAAGCAAGATCGCGGCAAGCCAGAAAATTCCTGTCAAATATCTGGAACAGCTGCTTCGAAGACTCAAAATTTCGGGATTTGTCAAAAGTGTCCGGGGCCCCAAAGGCGGCCATCTTCTGGCAATGGAGCCCGAAGATATCTCCCTTGGACAGATTGTCAGGCTCTTTGAAGGGCAGAGCGATCTTGTGGAATGCATCAGTTTACCTGAAAAATGTGATATGGCTTCGGAATGCCTGGTGCGCAGTGCCTGGCAGGAAGCCACCAGTGTTTTATATGATAAACTGGACAACATCAGTATTGCAGACCTTGTTGCAGGAGACGGTGTCAAGAACGGCAACCTCCCCTGCTCAGGCCCTTTGGAATAACGAAATAGCCGGTACATACCCGCCGCTAACTCTGCGTCACACGCCGGCCTGCTTGGTATCATCTTTTTTAACAGACCTGTTCTCCCACCTGTTCAGGGTGGCCTGCACCCTGTTCAAATCAGCCCTGATCCTTTTGGCTGTCTGCTGCCCCGCGCTGAACCCGAGACTGCTTGCAGTCAGATAAAAAAGAAAGACCTTGATAAAATAGTAGATCAGTTCCCGCCCCTCTGAATCACTCACACCAGCGGGATACATCTCATACTGCTGTAATTCACCCACCTGCATCCAGGTATGGATCAGGGCGCATGCAAGCACCCCTCCGAAGGTCAGTACCCATTTTGTCTTTGCCGGGTTTGTAACACTTTTCCCCATGTAATATCCCCAAAGGGAAAACATGATAAACCGACCGGCCGCATCCGGGAGGGTCCAGTCGCAAAAGACAGGGGTCATTGATTCCATGGCAACCTCCTCTTAATTAAATTATCGCATGGCCTGTAATTCGCAGACATACTTTTGGATGAGTTGTAAATGAAGAAGAAAATCAGGTGGCTAATGCGCTGTTCCTTTAAATATACGATAAAAACAGGAGGGTGTAAATGAGACGGGATATTTCAGGCAATTCCACCCGCAAAAATGCACCGCCTGGTTTGTACTTGCGCTATTGCTGCTTTTGACATACACTGCCCTAAGTCTGATTTTTATATTTGATTTCGTCCGGAAACCCCAGGGGTGGTGGTTATTCCGGCGCTTGTTTCAGGAGGCGAATCCAAACCATTGCCTGTACTTTTTTCCATGGATGTCAGATCCCTGCTCATCTCACTGGCAGTTGTAACCACGGCGCTTGCGCTGTGCATGTTTCACTTTATGGCATCCCGGAAAACCTATCCCGGTTTTTCAAAATGGCCCCTGGCCTTTATCTGGCTGTCTGCCGGGATTCTATTGGTGGGAATGCAGCAGCAGCTTCCCATGTTCATTGCAGTCGGGATAGGCAACAGCCTTGTGTTTTACGCGGCCTATCTTTTTTTCAGCGGGTTTGTGATTTTCTCGGGCCAGTCGGTTGTAAGGCACAGGGAACACCTGGGATTCTACATCATATATATTGTCCTGTATCTGTTTTTTCTTTATGCGGTTCCAAGCCTCCCGATGCGGATCAGCCTGATATCCCTGGTCCTTGCCGTTTATGCAGGGCTGAGCCTCAAGGTGCTGATCCTGGAAATCCGCAAAACCCTTGAACATCGGAACTGGATTCTCGAAATCGCCCTGGGCATGGCCTGTATTTATTTTATGGGAAGAACAGCCCACTACCTGATGGCCAAGCCGGGCCCTTCCACCATCCTTTCCGCACCGTCCCTGGAATTTTCCCTGTTTCCCCTGGTCTTTACCGCTGTTGTGATTTTTTTGGTGGTCGGCCTTATACAGCTGAGCTACCAGAAGCTGGAAATGGAATATGATGAAGGGTACAGGGCCCTGGAGTCGGCCAAGGTAATGGCGGAGTCAGCCACCCTGGCAAAATCCGAATTTCTGGCAAACATGAGCCATGAGATACGCACCCCCATGAACGGGGTCATCGGCATGCTGGACCTGCTCTCGGCCACCCCTTTGAATGCCGAGCAGAAGGATTTTTCCGTATCTGCCCAGCAGAGCGCGGATTCCCTCCTGTTCCTGATCAACGACATCCTGGATTTCTCAAAAATCGAGGCCGGTATGCTGGAGCTGGAGACCATTGAGTTTAACCTTGCCGTGACCATGGACTCCTTTGCGGACGCTATGGGAATAAAAGCATATGAAAAGGACCTTGAATTTGCCTGCCTGGTGGATCCTGAGGTGCCGGTGCACCTTAACGGGGATCCGGGCCGTCTCCGCCAGGTATTGACCAACCTGGCAGGTAATGCCGTTAAATTCACACAGGCCGGGGAGATATTTATCCGGGTATCCATGAAAAAGGAGACGGAAACCAGTGTGGAACTTCTATTTGAAGTAAGGGATACCGGGATTGGTATTCCTTCTGACAAGCTCCCCTTCCTCTTTGACTCCTTTACCCAGGTGGATGCCTCCACAACCCGGCAGTACGGCGGCACAGGCCTCGGCCTTGCCATTTCACAGCAATTGGTGGCCCTCCTCAAGGGACGGATATGGGTGGAGAGCAAACCGGAAAAAGGGTCGGTATTTTTCTTTACTGCGGTTTTCAACCGGTCCGTCCAGCCCGTGGTGACTTCCGAGCTTCCTCCGGATATCCGGGGACTGCGGGTTCTTGTGGTGGATGACAACCCCATGAACCAGATCGTATTCAAGTCGTTTCTGGCGTCCATGGACTGTGAGTACACCGGGGCTGAAAACGGCAGGCAGGCCCTTGATATTCTCGGAGCATCCGCCGGGAGCCGGGCCTTTGACCTTGTTCTAGTTGACTTCCAGATGCCGGAGATGACCGGCAGGGAACTGGGCAGAAAGATCCGGGACAATAAAGACTTTAACTACCTGCCCCTTGTCATGCTCTCCTCAGGTGCGGTCAGGGGGGACGCAGCCATACTCCAGGACATCGGTTTCCAGGCCTTTTTAACAAAACCCGTAAAAAAGGCCAGGCTTGTGGACTGCATCAGGGCAGTCATCAACCCGGACCGGCCGGACCCGCCGGACCGGGATAAAACCGCCCGCAACCTTGCCGCTTCCGGAAAGCCGCTGGTTACCCGCTTTACCCTTGACGAACTCCGTCAGCAGAATAAGGAGTGTTTCGAAACCACCAGGCATATACTTCTGGTGGAGGATAACAAAATAAACCGCAAGGTTGCCCTTAAAATGCTGGAATCAATGGGAAACAGTGTTGTGATTGCTGAAAACGGCAGGCAGGCCGTGGACATGGTTGAAAAGACCCCATCCGGCTTTGACGCCATCCTCATGGATATCCAGATGCCGGTAATGGGCGGGGAAGAGGCCACCCGCAAGATCCGGGTCCTGGAAGAGCAGGCCCCTTTCCGGACCCCCATCATTGCATTGACGGCCAATGCAATGAAAGG
>JAKSAX010000600.1 GCA_022361395.1 Desulfobacterales bacterium
TCCTCGTTTCTGGACCCCACACACTGGATCATGACCACCCGGTCTGCATCGGCGACCTTGCCCTCTTCTATCATGTCGGCAAGGTCAAGCTGGGTAACGACCTTATCGCTGTCGTCGTAGAGGTACTCTTTGGGCTGGTACTCGTTTGCACCCGTGGCCACGATCATGACACCGTGGTCGATCTTCACCTCTTTCATGGAGGATCCCACCAGCACCTCGGTGTTAAAGTTGCCCTTGTATCCGCCGAATCCGACAACCAGGGCCTGTTTGAGTACGTCTATATTGTCATGGTCCTCAACACTGGCCACCAGGTCCTTCAGGAAGGCCTGAACATCGTCCCCTTCAATGGTATGATGGAGGCGTGCGCCAAGACCGCCCAGGGTATCTTCCTTTTCCACCAGGGTCACTTTAAACCCCTGGTCGGCAAGCCCTTTGGCCGCTGTCATACCGGCGATACCGCCGCCGAGAACCAGGGCCTTGTCAATGATGGAAATCCGTTTGTCATGGAGGGGCCCCAGGGTGGTGACCCGGGCCACGGCCATGCGGATGAGATCCTTGGCCTTTTCAGTGGCCTGCTCCGGTTCATGGAAATGCATCCAGGTGTTCTGGTTACGGATATTGGCCATTTCAAAGAGGTATTTGTTCAGCCCTGCTTCCTCAAGGGTGTCCATGAAGATACCCTCATGGGTCTTGGGTGTACAGGAGGCAACCACCACCCGGTTGAGCCGGTGCTCCTGGATAATCTCCTTGATGGACTCCTGGGAATCCTGGGAACAGGTAAACAGGTTCTCACCGGTGTAGACCACGTTGGGCAGGGTTTCACAGTATTTCTTCACCTCTGCATTATCGATGATGCCGGCAATGTTGATACCGCAGTCGCAGACAAAGACGCCCACCCTGGGTTCCTCACCCAGCACATCCCGCTCTTCGGGCATGGAAACCGTCTTGGTCATCGTATGACGGGCCGGGGCCAGATGGACGCCTGCGGCGCCGGCAGACCCGGATGCCTCGGTAACGGAGGAGGGAATGTCCTTGGGTCCCTGGAAGGTACCGGAGACATAAACACCGGGACGTGAGGTTTCAAGGGGGTTAAAGGTCCGGGTCCGTACAAATCCGTACTGGTCCAGATCAACGCCGATTTTGCCGGCAAGCTCCTTGCTCTCCTTGGGTATGGTCAGGCCGACGGAGAGGATGACCATGTCAAATTCCTCTTCCTGCATCTTGCCCTCTTCATCGGCATATTTGAGAATCAGGTCATCTGTGCCCGGTTTTTCAACCACGGAGTGGATCCGGGATTTAACAAACCTCACCCCTTCCTGGTCTGCAGCCCTGTTGTAGTATTTCTCGTAATCCTTGCCGAATGTCCGCATATCCATATTAAATATGGCCGCATCCAGGTCAACCTCGGAGTGCTCCTTGGCGATCATGGCATCCTTGATGGCATACATACAGCAGACGGATGAACAATACCCGTTGCCGCAGCGGTTGGTATCCCTGGACCCGATACACTGGAGCCAGGCAATCTTTTCAGGCTCTTTTTCATCGGAGGGCCGTACCAGGTGGCCCATGGTGGGGCCGCCGGCGGACAGGATCCGCTCAAACTCCAGGGAGGTCATGACATTTTTGGACCGGTGATACATATAGGTATCGTCCAGCCCTGACGGATCAAAGGTGGTGGCCCCTGCTGTCATGATAACGGAGCCCACGTTCAGGTCCCTGACAACCGGTGTCTGGTCATGCTCAATGGCCCCTGCCAGGCAGGCTTCCACACATTGGTAACACTCGGAACAGATCCCGCAGGAGAGGCAGCGTGCCGCTTCCTGATCGATAAGGTCCTTGGCTATAGCCTGGGTGACTTCCCTGAAGTTGCCCTCCCTTTCAGCCACGGGGAGATGTTCGGGTTTAACCCTGTCCATTCTGGGAACGTCAAGGATATCCGGTTTTTCGAAATCATAGTTCTTTTCACGGCCCTCTTTGAGATCCCGGCCGTTGATAAAACGGTCAATGGACTCAGCCGCCTCTTTACCCGATGCAATGGCGTCTACCACGGATTTGGGACCGTAATAGGCGTCGCCGCCTGCAAACACCCAGTCAATGGGGGTCTGGAGTGTCAGGGGATCAGCCTCGTAACCGCCGGGCGGGGTGAGTTTGATGCCCTCTTTATCGGCAAAGTCAAGTTCCCCCATCTGGCCGATTGCCACGATGACATTATCCGCGTCATGGGAGGTGAGCTTGCAGTCGTCATACTGGGGATTAAACCTGCCGTTTTCATCAAATACAGAGGTACACTCCTGGAAGGCAACCTCGTCAACCTTGCCGTCCGCACCGTGGAACCCGATGGGGCCGAGGCTGTTGACGATATTTATCCCTTCTTCCAGGGCCTCTTCGATTTCATAATCCCAGGCCGGCATCTCATCACGTTTTTCAAGGCAGACCATGGTCACGTCGCCGGACCCGAGCCGCTTGGCAGTCAATGCCACGTCCACGGCCACGTTACCACCGCCGATAACAACGGTTTTGCCGGTAAGTTTCCCGCCTTTGCCCATGGCAGCGTCTCTTAAGAAATTGGTGCCCTTGAGCACGCCGTCAAGGTCTTCGCCTTTAACGCCGAGGCCCCTGGAACCGTGGAGGCCGGTGGCCATGAATACGGATGCATACCCGTCGGATTTAAGGCTGTCCAGGGTGATGTCCTTTCCGAATTCCACGCCGGTCCGGATATCAACGCCGAGCTTTTCAATCACGGCGATCTCTTTTTCAAGTTCCGCCTTTGGCAGCCGGTATTCGGGAATACCCACGGCCATCATACCGCCCTTGACCGGGAGTTTTTCAAAGATGGTCACCCCGTACCCCTTCTGGGCCAGGTAATAGGCTGCTGTCAGACCGGCAGGGCCGGAACCGACAACCGCAACCTTTTCATCCCTTTTGTCGGCCACTTCGGGCAGCCAGGGATTGTCCCCTTCAAGATCCAGATCCGCCAGGTACCTGTGCAGGTACTGGATTGCCAAAGGCTGGTCTGCATCGCCTCTTGTACAGACAGACTCACAGGGATGGTGGCAGACCCTTCCGCAGGAGCCCGGGAAGGGATGCTCTTCTTTAAAGAGTTTCAGGGCTTCGTGGTATTTGCCCTGCTGCATCAGTGCGATAAATCCCTGGATGGAAACATGGGCGGGACAGGTGGCCTTACAGGGCGCGACGGACCGTTTTGAGATCCCGTAGGCACCGGGTATGGCCTGTTCATACTGCTTGAAAATAGCTTTCCGGGGGGCGAGGCTTTCATTATGCTCGGACGGTGTTTCCACCGGGCACACCTTTGCGCACTCCCCGCATGAGGTACATTTTGAGATATCAACAAACCGCGGTTGTTCTTTTATCTTGGCCGTGAAATTCCCCTGTTCTCCGTCCAGTTCCAAAAGTTCAGTGTTCGTTAACAATTCAATGTTCAGATGCCGGCCGACCTCGACCAGTTTGGGTGAGATAACTCACATGGTACAGTCATTGGTCGGGAATGTCTTATCCAGCCTTGCCATCATGCCGCCGATGGCATAGGATTTCTCTACCAGGTAGACATAGTAGCCTGAATTGGCCAGGTCAATGGCGGACTGCATTCCCGCAATCCCGCCACCAAGCACCATGACAGCACCTGCCAGGTCTTTTTTTGGTGTTAAATCTTGACTCATTATCTAAACCTCCTAACCGTTAATATAGCCTCGCATTGGTAATAAGCTATTTTGTTCCGGCCCGGACTCAGGGATCCCGCAAAAATAACTTCACCTAATCTCTTTATAAAACACCTTAAAACAATGGGTATTTTGCAAACAGAATGTGAACTGATTCTTACGCGCTCCCTTACCCCTCCCGGGTTCGGAATGACGCAAAAAAAAGCCCGGTTATCAAAAACGATAACCGGGCTCATTATTGTAATCCACCAGAATGAACAGCCACGACAAGGCCGGAAGAAAAACCGGGGCTTTCCGATACACGCAGTGTGTGTTTTTCTAAACACTTAAGGTGTTTCTTAAAACACCCAAGGTGCTTCTTAAAACACCAATAGTGTTTAGTCGGATTTTCAGCCGGTGTTTCTTTGCCAACCCTGGCAAACAGGCTCAAGTTGCCTTTATTTTGCTTTATATCAGTGCATCCCTTCTGCACGGTCTTATAAAAACCTATACGGCACCTTCTTCCAATAAAGCGGTTCTGTGTATTCAACTGCCTTATTACATATAAGGGTGGATACCCTATTCTCTCTTTTCAGTCCCAACGAACACCAGCCGGTATAGGATGTGGCAAGAAATAACTGGCTACTCATTGGGCTTGCGCCCGACAATACGGTGATCCGGCCTGTCACAGGCCTACCACATTGTCAGATTTCCCCACCTCTAAGTAGAAAAATGATATTTCTTTGTCAAGAGTTATTTACCCTTAAAATTTTCCTAAAACCGCCTATTTCCTTGTCCAGCGCCGGTGTCAGACAGACCGCTTTAACCTGCTTCCTTTGGAAATCATTTATGAAATTCACGAATTAAATGAAATTCATATAATTTCCAGCCTTAAGTCCCTGGCCGGTTATTGTTGATAAGAAAGGTTTTTTTCAGGTTTTATTCCAAAAAAATATGAGCGGAGAGGCCGTGCTCTCCGCTCATATCTTCCCATCTGGTTTATGATTATTTTCCTGGGCCTATTCGTCGTAGCTCACGGAAAGGCTCATACCGCTGTAGTCATTGTATCCGTATAAACCGATGTAATAGACACCGGATTGCGGAGATGCCACCGTACAGGTTTCGCTGTTCCCCCAGTTATAGGGACGGCAGTCATAGGCAGACTGGGTGGGCAGACTCCCGTGACGGGTATACAGGTCTGCATCACCGGACCCGCCGCTGATGGAAATCACGAGATTGGAGGCGCTGCCGGGAACAAGGGGCATGGCAATCTTATAGTAATCCCATTCACCGTATGAACCGGACAGCCCCGTGAGGGTCTGGTTGTTCATTAAAAGTACCGCACCATCCCAATACACGTTGACCTCCGATGACGTTACCGCGGTATTGCCGTCATTGTCGGTTACGGTGAGCGATACGGTATAGGCGCCGTTGGCCGCATAGGTATGGACCGGATCCTCATCAGTGGAGGTTGCTCCGTCGCCGAAACTCCAGGCCCAGCTGACGATGGTGCCGTTTTCATCGGAGCTTGTATCCTGAAATGAGATCTTTCTTTCGTCCACGGCATGGTTCCAGACAAATGAGGCAGACGGCGCCCCGGGTGCTGCAACGTTAAGGAAGATGGCGCTCACCGGCCCGAAATTACCGTCCGCATCCTGCCCCCGTACATAGACAATATGCTCGCCAGGCAAGAGACCCGAGGTATCAATGGTTGCGGAGACCTGTTCGACACTGCTGTTGAAGTTGCCGTCCACGGCGCTGAGAGCAAAGGAAGAGGCGCCCGGGATCCAGGGAGGCGTGTCAATATAGTACTCTGCCGCAGCAATGTTCTGGACAGGTTCGGTGCCGTTGGAGTTGTTATACCGGGTATCACTCACAGTGGCCATAAGGTGGGAGCCCAGTGTAAAGGAAAGGCTTTCCACGTCAGGCCCGGCAGGGGTCATATAAGGGGTTCTCGCCACCTTTGCCGCATAGATAAGGGCGTTCAGGTTATCAGGCAGGATATCGTTCTGATATACGGAGCAGGACTGGAAAAAAGCCGTACCCAGCTCAAAGCAATAAGCTGCGATTCCCAATTCGCCGTATGCATAATCGTCTGTGGTGCCGGTTGTGGGATAGAGCCCCACGGCCTGCTGGGGGGTATATCCGTTAAAATAGGCAAATTTCCTGCCCAGGGTCTGCAGCTGGGTGCCGTTGGGCGGGGCGGTGGTGGTGTCCCCCCAGGGCCACAGTACCAATTCGCTGTAGCTGTGGATGTCAATGTAAAGACCTGAGGCATCGTCTGCCACCGGAAGATCAGGAGAATTTCCGTTATGATCGTCGAAAATGGATTTCATATAGTTCTGAACGGCCTGGGTTTCAGGCTCGGAGGCTGCTGAGGCACCGCGGTAGGTGTCATTACATTGGCTGGTGCTGGCACCGGCACCGCCCCAGTGGTAGTCAAAATTCCGGTTGAGGTCGGCCCCGGGTTTGTAATTGGGGCAATAGGTGGTATTGTTGTTTTTTCTCCACAGCGCGCCTGCTTCGGCTTTCTTCCTGCCGTCAGGGTTGGCATGGAACATGAGGTGGATTTCATTGTGGTCCAGAATCCAGCGGGCATCTGCATCCGTGGCGTAATTATTCACCAGGTAATTGGCAAAGGCAAGGGAGAGCGGGGCTGTGGTATATTCCCTTGCGTGGATGGCACTGGTGATGAAAAGCCTGGGTTTATCACCTGCGACCTGGCTGCTGGTAAGCTTCAACACCCACATATCGTAGCCGATCCCGGAATTTTCCTTTTGCCATGAATTTCCCGCATCAATCCATTCCGCAAGATCCGGATGGGCCGTTACAATCCCGGTGGCCTGTTCAAAGGTTTCTTCAACCGTTTGATAGCAGGTGTAGCCCGGGATACCGGTTGATTCGGCCATCAAAGCCGATTGAGGCATGGGAGAACGCTGGTTGAAAATCGTGTAACCGGGATTCTCTTCTATGGTGAAGCCCAGCGATTCCAGGTACGCTTTACTTTTCTCAGTCACAAAAACAATCAGATACCCCTCCTGGTAATTGACCTCCGGCGGGGTGGGATCAAAACTCTTGATAACCATCCGGGCAATGGGCTTGCTCGGATAGTACGCCTTCACATATTTTCCCGTTTCAACTGATGGTTCACCTGCATACAGGGAGGGTACAACAAGTAAACAAAACAAGAACATGACCAGCATTTGCACTTTTTTCATACGTCTCTCCTTTTGTAAATTGTGAATTGAGTATAAAACACGGCTGTCCCCGGCCATCCGGCCTGGGTGTGACCGTGAACACGGCGCAATACAAAGCCGTTGCTACCCCCGTCAATCGGTTGACCCCGTACACATTCCGCTCAGCACCCCAGGGCTGCGGAATGCGGTATTTCATGTTTTTAACTGCAAGAACCAGGGATTATTGCGACACCCTGGCTGCTGTGATTCAGATACTTTAAGTTGAACGTTCCGAAGCGCATCTGAATGATGATTTAAAGAAAGGCATTCAGCCTTGACAATGGTCAAGGCCTACCATGAAGCCAAATTGAAGTCAAGGCGCAGTGTCATGTATCTGACTTTTCAGGCCCAATGATTTCAGCAGCTTACTTTTGCACAGGCAACCGCAGGCAGAACCCGGATACCCCATAGGAGGGAAAATGATTTTATTGATCTTCCGGACCGGGTTTCAGGTGCCTCCCGCATAACCGGACCAGCACAAGGACCGGGAGTCCCATAACGGCTGTGATCATGAAAAAAGCGGGATAACCGAGCGCATCGACAATGGATCCGGAATATCCGCTGAAACCCTTTGGAATCAGGGTCATCAATGAACTGAAAACCGCATACTGCATGGCGGTAAAGCGGATGCTGGTCAGACTGGATAAAAAGGCGACAAAGGCGGCGGAAGCAAGGCCGGCGGCAAGGTTATCAGCAGAGATAACCAGGTAAAGCATGGGAAGGCTCGGGCCGGTTTCAGCCATGACCACAAAAAGGACATTGGTCAGGGAGGAGAGCAGGGCCCCTGCAAAAAGGATACGGATAACACCGTATTTCAGGGAGAGGATTCCGCCGAGGAATCCGCCGGCAATGGTCATTAAAAGACCGAATGTTTTTACCACCCCTGCAATCTGGGTCTTGGAAAATCCCAGGTCCTGGTAGAAGACATTGGAGATAACCCCTAACACAATATCCGAGATCCGGTAGAGGCCGATCAGGGCCAGAAGCAGCCAGGCCAGGGAACCGCCGTAACGGTTGAAAAAGTCCGACACCGGCTCCACATAGGAGGCCCTGACCATTTCCCGGTCCACAACCCCGAGAACGGTTAATAACCGTGCAATACCAACAGCGGTTCCGATTCCCCCCCCAAGCCTCAGTGCAGCCACGGCAAATCCGGCAAGATGCCTGTTGGCCACCCAATCACCAAGCATTGCCTTCACCTCTGCAGCCGGTACCGCTGTCAGGGAAAACCAGAGAACAAAGCCTGCCGCCGCAACCACAAAGAGCAGAAAGGATCTTAAATATGCGGTGGTACCGTAGTCCCGGGATATTTCCCCCTCCACTTCCGGTTCCTTTATTATGAGGGCAGTGGCAACCCCCACAGCCATTACACCGGCCATGATCCAATAGGTTGTCTGCCAGGCCCCGTAATTATAGGCCCCTTTGGAAGACCCGAAAATATCGGCAAGAAAAAGCGCCCCGGCCCCTGCCGCCAGCATTCCGATTCTGTAACCGGCAATATAGGCTGATGCCATCATGGCCTGGAGTTCTTCACCTGCGGATTCGATGCGGTAGGCGTCAATGACAATATCCTGGGTAGCGGATGAGAACCCGAGAAGCACCGCTGCCATTGCCATAACGACCAATTGGTTCTGACCTGAGGCCGGATCGGTCATTGCCATCCACAGTATGGCGGTGATGATCCCGGCCTGGGCGGTTAAAATCCATCCCCGCCGCCGTCCGAAAACCTTTGTTAAAAACGGAACGGGCATCTGGTCCACCAAAGGGGCCCAGACAAATTTAAAAGAGTATCCCAGGGCAGCCCAGGAAAAAAAAGTCACCGCAGACCGTTCCACCCCGGCCTCTCTCAGCCAGAGGGAAAGGGAAGAAAAAATCAAAAGGATGGGGACGCCTGCGGAGAATCCGAAGAACAGCATGGTGGCCACTCTGGGATGCCCAAAAGCCTTGAGGGACCGGTACCAGCCGGACAGCCGTTTTGGCGTAGTCTTGGTTTTCATGGATATTTATTTTATTGGGGAATTTATAGAGAGGTTTCAAAGTTGAATGAGACAGCAAAGCATTTGGTCGCCACATTCTTGTCTTTAAAAAACCGGCGGCAATCGCTTACGATACTGTCCATCTGTGCATCGGTCCTGTCCTGATTCAGGTGAATCAGCCCCAGCTGTCCGACATCCGCCTCCAGGGCAAGATCCAGGACATCAGGGATAGAGGAGTGCCCCCACCCTGTTCTGCACCCGTACTCCTCCGCCGTATATTCGGCATCGTGTAACAGGAGATCCGCCTTTGCACAGAAGTCAATATACTCCTGGCGGGGCCGGCTCTGATCGTGTGCAAACCCCAGTTCGTGATCCGTGAGAAAGACAAATGTTTTACCGTTCTCCGTAAACTTATACCCCAGGCTTCCTTCGGAATGGGAGGTGGGTATGCTTTCAATATCCAGGGATCCGATGCTGAAACTGCCGTTCAGGGACTTGTCAAACTGGATATCCGCCTGAAAATCCTCCATACGGACCGGGAAAAACGGGTCTTTCATGACCTCGTCAAATACCGCTTTGGTATTGATACCGGCAAACATCCTGTCCTGAACCCTCATCCGGGTCTCTTTGCGAAGCAGGGGGCGAAAAAAGGCAATGCCCAGAATATGATCCCAGTGGGTGTGGGTAAGCAGGAGATAGAAGTCTTTTTCCTGGCGTTCCAGAAGGGATTTGCCCAGGCGTCTTATCCCGGTTCCGGCATCAATGATTACGATTTCACCGGATGCGGCCTGAACCTCTATGCAGGTGGTATCTCCTCCGTACTCTACAAATTCTTTCCCTGATACAGAAATGGACCCCCTGGACCCCCAACATTTTATTCGCATGATTCTCCCGCATACCTAAATTTAGAGTCTGTCCGCTGAGTTTCACCCGCCGAGTTTTACCCGCAACAGAACGGTCTTCATAGAATCGTATGATTTTACACTAAAATCAATATTTTTTTTAGCAAGCATTTAATTATGGTGGAATTTTGTATCTGACCCCGGGCAAAAAGGCAATTAAATTCTATTCATTTTCTGTGTGTTAATTATTTTCAAAAATTGTTTGAAAACACCAAACTTTTTAGGGTACACATATTAACAGCAAGGGTAATTGAAATCATTAACGCATCACTAACAGATAAAAGGGGATTTCACATATGGCACAGCTTATCGCAGACCGGCGGGATGTGGACTTTGTTTTACATGAACAGATCGGCACGGTTGACCATGAATTGTTTGAAGAGTTCAATAAAAAAACAATTGATCTGATTGTTTCCGAGGCCAGAAACCTGGCCATTAAGGAAATTCTGCCCACTTTTAAGGATGGGGATGAAATCGGCTGCACCCTTGAAAACGGTGAGGTTACCACACCGGATTCCTTTAAGCGGGCCTGGGAACTGTACTGCGAAGGCGAATGGCTTGCCATGTGCGACGACCCTGAAGTAGGCGGCCAGGGTATGCCGAAAACAGTGGGATGCGCCGCCCTTGAGTACATGGTTGGCGCCAACTCCGCTTTTATGCTTTACTACGGCATGACCCACGGTGCTGCGAAACTGGTTGAGGCATTTGGCGATGAGACCCAGAAAAAACTGTACATGAAAAAAATGTTCGCCGGAGAATGGGGCGGCACCATGCTCCTGACCGAGTCCGAGGCAGGTTCCGATGTGGGTGCGCTGACCACCACCGCCACCCTTAAGGAAGACGGCACCTATGCCATCAACGGTTCCAAGATTTTCATATCCGCAGGCGAACATGACCTCTGTGAAAATATCATCCACCCGGTTCTGGCCAGAATCGAAGGGGCGCCGGCCGGCACAAGGGGAATATCATTGTTTCTGGTCCCCAAATACCACGTAAATGAAGACGGCTCCCTTGGCGATTTCAACAACGTGGTCTGCACCGGGCTTGAAGAGAAAATGGGCATCCACGGCAATGCCACCGCTTCCCTCTCCCTTGGGGAAAAAGGCGAGTGCATCGGCACTCTCCTGGGCGAAGAGAATAAAGGCATGCCGGAAATGTTCCAGATGATGAACGAAGCCCGGGCCTTTGTGGGCATGCAGGGATTTGCCGTGGCATCTGCCTCCTATATGTACGCCCTGGATTATGCCAGGACACGGCTCCAGGGCCGGAGCATGACGGCAGGTAAAGACGCCACAGCCAAAAGTGTTCCTATTATCCAGCACCCGGATGTCAAAAGACAGCTGATGAACATGAAGGTCTACACCGAAGGCATGCGCTCACTCATCTATTACTACGGGAAATGCTCGGACATCGTCCACACAACCGGGGATGAAACCCTCAAGGCCGAGACAGCCGCCCTTATCGAAGTACTCACCCCCATCGTCAAAGGCTATATCACGGACAAGTCCCTGGAAATCTGCTCCCACGGCGTCCAGGTGTACGGCGGATACGGATATATCAGCGAATACCCGGTGGAACAGCTTATGCGGGATTCAAGGATTTTCATGATCTACGAAGGCACCAACGGCATCCAGGCCATGGATCTTCTGGGCAGGAAACTTGCCATGAACAAGGGCGCAAGCTTTGCCTACTTCATTGACCAGATCAAAAAGACCGTGGCTGAAGCAAAAGAGACAGAAGGGGTTGAAGCCCTTGCTGAAAAAGTTGCCCATGTGGTGTCGCGCCTCGAAGAACTGGCTGCGGATATGGGGCAACGCTCAAGATCGGACAAGGCGCTCAATGCCTACGCCTTTGCCCACCCCTTCCTCGAGATCACCGGCGATGTTACCTTTGCATGGATGCTGTTGTGGCGGGCCATGGTTGCCGCGCCTAAACTTGCGAAAAAGGTGGGAAGCCTGGAAAGGGATGCTGTGGCAGCAAAAGCCGCGAAAAACAAGGATGCCGCATTCTACGACGGACAGATTCAGTCAGCCAAATTTTTTATTAATACCATTTTGCCGTCAACCTGTGGTAAGATGGACGCCGTCTTTGAGGGAGACACCTGTTTAGAGGATATTCAGGAGTTGTCTTTCGGCTCAAAATAAACATGTTCCTGCCCCGGGTTTCAGCCCGGGGCATTAACGGCAATGTCAAATTCTGGAGGATCCGACCATGCTAGAGACTATTAAGAAAAGCGTGCTGACCGGCGTGGGAATGGCCTTAAGGTCCAAAAAAGAGATTGAAGCCCTGGCAAAGGAATTTGCAGAACAGTCCGACATGAACCAGAAGGAAGCCCAGGCCTTTTTAGATGACTGCCAGAAACGTTACGACGAAGCCAGATCCGAACTTGACAAACAAATCGAAACCACTGTTGAGACTATCCTGAAACGGATCAATCTTCCCACCAAAAAAGATATTGAGGAGTTAAACCGGCGCATGGACAAGCTGGCTGAAAAACTTTCAGAAAACGAAAAACAGGCATAGTTTTATAAGTTTATGCTCAGCATCAAAACCATTGGCAGGGTTACAAGACGCTACCGCCACCTGGTCCGGTACCAGCAGATCATCGGCATTGTTCTCAAATACGGGTTTGAGAATATCATCTATGCCATGAACATCGACCACTACATTGAATCCGGCCTGCGCATCATCCCCTTTACCAAACCCCTTGAAAAAGTAGAGAAATTTTCAAAATACGAGAGGATCCGCATGGCCCTGGAGGAACTGGGCCCGACCTTTGTCAAAATGGGCCAGGTGCTCTCCTCACGTCCCGACCTGATCCCTGTTGCCCTGACCAAAGAACTGACCAAGCTTCAGGACAACATTCCCTCCTTTGATTTTGAGCAGGTCAAAAATATTATTGCCTCGGAATTCGGCAAACCCTGGGATGAAGTCTTTTACTCCATGGAGAAAAAGCCCTTTGCCTCAGCCTCCATCGGCCAGGTTCACAAGGCCATGCTCACCCCTGACGATCCCATTGCCGTAAAAATCCAGCGTCCCGGTATCCGGAAAACCATAGAGGTGGACCTGGAAATCCTCCAGTACCTGGCCTCTGTCATGGAAAACAATATCCAGGAAATCGCCGCTTTCCGTCCGGTAAGAATAGTTGAGGAGTTTGCCAGAACCCTGGAAAAGGAACTGGATTACACCATAGAAGCCGCTAACATGGAGCAGATGGCAGAGCAGTTCCAAAAAGAAAAAACCATTCATATCCCCCGTTTATACCGTGACCAGTCAAGCGAGCGGGTCCTGAGCATGGAGTTTATTGAAGGTATCAAGTCAAATGATTTCGATGCCATAGACCTGGCCGGACTGGACAGGAAAGTCATCACCCAGGCCGGAGCTGATTTCATCATGAAACAGGTCTTTGAATACGGTTTTTTCCACGCAGACCCCCATCCGGGAAATATATTCATACTCAGGGACCAGCGGATCTGTGTGGTGGATTTCGGCATGACCGGTTTCGTGGACCAGGCCACAAGGGAGATCTTCATTGACCTCCTCCAGACCCTGAATTCAAAAAACACAAAACTGACGGCAAGACTGCTCTGTGAGCTGGGCGAATATGACAAACGGCCGAACATGAACCGCCTTGAAAAGGATATTGCCATATTCTCTTCCGTCCACCTGTCAAAACCCCTGAAAGATATAAAACCGGCCCGGATGGTCCACCAGCTCCTGGAACTCTGTGCCGACCACGGGTTAAGAATCCCGCCGGATCTGTTTTTGATGATCAAGGCCTTTATCTCTGTTGAAGGGCTTGCCCGGATTATGGATCCGGATTTTGACATGGTCGCCCATGCCCGTCCCTATGTCAGAACAGCCACAATCCAGAAATACTCTCCTGTCAGGCTGAGCCGTGACATCTTCGGTATTGTCAGGGAGACCTACGGCCTGGTTCAGAACCTGCCCATAGATATCGGCGAAATCGTTGAACAGATCAAGCAGGGAAAACTCACCAATATTGTAAAAATCGACGGGCTTGATCAGCTCATGACAACCCTTGACCAGACCTCCAACCGGATCTCTTTTGCCATCATCATTGCCGGATTGATACTGGGTTCCGCCATCGTGCTCAACTCAAAAGTACCTCCGGTATTTTTCGGGGTTTCCCTTATCGGCATTGCCGGTTTCCTGGCAGCGGCAGTCATGGGACTATGGCTGCTTATCGCCATTATCCGCAGGGGAAGGTTGTGATCCGGTTTCCGGTCTGTATCTTTTAGCTAGTTTTTATTTTGGAATTGTGATCGTCGCTGACAGCCAGGCAAATCTATCGCCGGCTATTACCGGTCACCGTCATAGGGGTACCAGTCCGACTCCCTGAGCCGGTCCACCTTAAGGATACCGATTTCATAATTCATGGTGTTAAACACCACTTTTCTGCCTTTGGATCCGCCCACATCCTCGGAAACGATTTTGATCCGTTTCCTGTTGAGGATCTGCCGGGCGGTCCTGAAATTTTCACCACCCACATCCCGGACTGAGACCTCATCGTTATAGGCCCCTCCGA
>JAKSAX010000294.1 GCA_022361395.1 Desulfobacterales bacterium
GGCAGGGTTCCGATCACGCAGTTGGGGCCGTCAATGATCAGGGGACGGCAGGTTTTCTTTAAATGACCGAGAAACTCCTTGTCAGGATGGTGTTCCATGTCTTCCCGCTGGAGCGGTGTGATCACATGCTTATAACCGTCAATACCCAGTCCCAGCTCTTCCTGGGAATAGTGGAGGATATGGGCAAATACTTCCGAATCAGACTGGTATCCTGTATATCCGGGAATATCCCTGGATGATAGAAAATCCTTTATGGGAATAAATGCGGTGTTCTCGCCGTTGGTCATGGTGCAATACCCTTTTATAAAGAAGGGATGGCAGGCGTAGAGGTTGATGGCGTAGTTGGTGTTCTGCCGGCCCTGGGCCATGATCACCCGTGCGTTGAGTTCCTTCCTGTCCAGGGAGAGGTATTCGCCCAGCTGCATGGGATCGCCGATTTCCTTGATCATGATGGTATCCGGCCAGAAGGAGAAGACCATCATGTCTTTTTTCTCCTCTCCCATTTCGCGGATTTTCAGCCGGATTTCCAATAATCTGCTTGCAAGCTCTTCCTGTTCTATGCCCTCCCAGCCCTCAGGCAGTTCATAGGCACGGATCAGGTAGTGCTCCCTTCTGGGAATACCTTCCACTGGGGTCTTGGGTATCTTTAAAGAGATCTTGTACTTGGTGAGAAAGCCCCTGTCCATCATAAAAAGGTCTAAACGGCGGATGCCCTCTTCGGTGAAAATGCCCGAGAGGATCGGGGCATCTTTCATCTCTTCAAACGGTCCTCCAAGGTCCTGCAGCAGGAGACCCACGCCGGAACCGTCATGCCCTTCCTTCATTACGTCAAGGGCTTTGATGGCCAACATGGGAGATACCGGATCCTTGCTGGTAAGTGCAAACAGACGACACATATATACACTCCTTCATCTCTTGTTACTATTCTGCTGTCCCGGCCCTCTGTCTGAAGCGGTCCGGCAGCACAGCCGCGGGGCTGTTGTCAAAATTTCGAACTTTCAAGTCTAAAGGGTGTCCCCGGCTCTGTCAATCATTTTTATTGAGTTTCAGGGGGTTAGGGGAGAAGAAGGCTGGAAGGGGATTTTGAAAATCTTAAATTAAATCCAAAAATTATTAGGTTTTGCTTGGAAATGCATAATTATGTTTTGTGGAATCATAATTATGCCTAACAAAACAGAATAAAAAGTCGGTCAAAAATTTAGTAAAAATTATTTAAGTTTAACTATGATGAACTCTTCATCAGGCCTCACCCGGGATGGAAAAACCGGCTTTTTTGTAAATTTCACGGATTTTTTCCAGGTCTTCTTCAAGGGTGTTACCCGGGTGGATCTTGCCCAGCCACCGGGTCCGCTTGGCCGTATTGTCCAGGTACCAGCAGATGATGGGTACATCAGCACCCTTGGCAATATACCAGAACCCGGTTTTAATGGCGGCAACCTCTTTGCGGGTGCCTTCAGGCACCAGGGCCACTGCCAGTTCATCCCGGCTGTTGAACTCGTGTACCACACTGTCCACGAATCCCCGGGCCTTGTCCCTTTTTACAGGCAGACCGCCAAGGCCTTTGAGCAGCAGGGACATGGGAAAAAAGAACCAGGTGGATTTGACCAGGAGGCGTGCATTGACCCGGGCCAGCTTGATATAGGTCAGCGCCCTTACCGTATCCATGTTGGTGGTATGGGGAAACCCGATGACAACGCTTTTGTTGTCCCAATAATCCGGCAGCGGATCGTAGGTCCAGCCCATAACCCAGTAAAGCACTTTCCCCACCCGGCTGAGCAGTATTGAGAATGTATCAGTGATGGTGACCACAGCCCCCTTCCTTTTTATTCTTTTTGCCCTGGCAGAGGTCAAAGATGTGAAAGAGTTTGAGCTCTCCTTTTTCAAAGAGTTCCAGGTTTTTCGCAACAGTGTCTGCTGCTGCGGCATACACCTTGATTTCAGCGTCATGAAGTCCCCGCTGGGAGCCGTCCCCTATACATTTGGTGACCACGGCGTTAACCCCTGCCTCTTTGTCCAGGAATCCTGTTTTACAGCCGGATCCGCCTTCGGCCTTTTTATTGGGAACCGTTTGAACGATCTTTGTTTCCGTATCAACAATCATGAACTGCTTTGCCACACCAAAGTGTTCGTTGACCAAGCTGTTCAGTCCCTTGTTTTCCGAAACCGGAAATGCAATTTTCATCTTTCCTCCGTCAAAATAGTGATGAACAATATTGTTTCACCATATCCCATCTGTAACCCTGTTTGTGACAGAAGGGATCATACCTAAAATCTGGGTAAATGATAAGGCAAAAATTCCCGGATGCAAGTTTTTGATGTTTTCGCGGCCGCAGCTCCCTTTATAAGGGTTGGCGATAAATAAAATTTACAATGGAATATGGTTATGTTAACATTTATAACGTCAATTAATATCAGCAGTTTATGAAAATTTGTGTGCGTGAATCTCTTTGCCAAAGGAGGCCGTATGAGAAAACTCAACATCGGTGCAAAAGTCAATTTTCTTCTTATTGCAGCGTTGATCCTCGTGGGTGGTGCAGCGCTTTTTTTCTCTGTCTCCGCCCTGAAAAGCGGAGGGGAGTTTGCCATCCAGGAGTACAGTGACGGGATGATGGGTGAGAAAAAGGCCCAGATTCAGGATCTGGTCAACTCAGCCTATACCATTGCAAAGGAACGTCTTGATGATTCCAGGGACAAGGAGACCATACGCATGGAATACGGAGACGGGGTAAAGGAGGTTGTTCACCAGGCGATCTCCGTATTCGGGGCCATTGACGGGGATGAGCTGTACCCGGATATTGCCCGCCGTCAGGAGGCCGTGGTAAACGTCATTGATAAGATGCGCTGGGGGGCCGACGGAAAGGGGTACTTCTGGATTCAGAATACCGACGGGATAATGGTGCACCATCCCATTAAGCCCTCCCTGGACGGAAAGGAACTGTTCGGCATCAAGGATCCGGACGGAAAACACCTCTTTAAAGCCTTTGACGATGTCGCCAAAAAATCCGGCGGCGGATTCGTGGATTACAAATGGCCCAAACCGGGATTTGAGGAACCCCAGGATAAGATCTCCTATGTGAAATTATACAAGCCCTGGGGGTGGATCATCGGCAGCGGGGTTTACCTTGAATCAACAGAAGAGCAGTTAAAGCAGAGTGCACTCCAGAGTATCGGCTCCATCAGATACGGCAAAGGCGGTGTTGGCTATTTTTTCATCTATGATTCCAAAGGCACCTGCATTCTTATGCCCGCAAACCCGGAGCGGGAGGGCAAAAATTTCTGGGATCTCCAGGATAAAAAGGGCAACTACCTGATCAGGGACTTGATCAAGGCCGGAAACAGCAGTCCTGCAGGCGGTTTTTTCAAATACTATTTTCCCAAACCCGGATCTGAGGTTCCCCTGGCCAAAACCTCCTTTTCAAGAAAACTGGCTGACTGGGACTGGTATATCGGCACCGGGGTGTATACGGATGATATTGATGCGGTGGTGGCTGAGCAGAGCCGGATGGTGAACAACAACGTATCCGGCGCCGCCGTTAAAATCAGCGGGATTATACTGGCGATTCTTGTCTTATGTATGGTGGTTTCCTACCTTGTCATTGCAAAGGGGGTGGTCGGTCCCATCAGGCGCATCATAGATATGCTTAAAGACATTGCCCACGGAGAGGGGGACCTTACCAAGCGGATTGACGCCACTTCTAATGACGAGACCCGGGAACTGGCTGATTATTTTAACCTGTTTGTGGAAAACGTCCAGTCCATGATTGCCAAGGTGAAAAGCGATACAGAGGTGTTGACGGAGTCTTCCACAGATCTTGCAGGTATTTCGGAACAGATGAACGCCGCTGCCCGGGACACCTCCCAGCGATCCGAATCCGTGGCATCCGCATCCGAGGAGATGAGTACCAATATGAGTTCCATGGCAGCTGCCATGGAAGAGGCCTCCACAAATATCAACATGGTCTCTGCTGCGGCCGAAGAGATGACATCCACTATTTCCGAAATTGCCCAGAATGCGGAAAAAGCCAGTGGTATAACCACAGATGCGGTGGGCCAGACCGAGCATGCCACGGCCCAGGTGGATGAGCTGGGGGTTTCCGCCAAGGAAATATTCACCGTGGTGGAAACCATTACCGATATTTCAAACCAGGTCAACCTCCTGGCCCTGAATGCCACCATTGAGGCTGCCCGTGCCGGGGAAGCCGGCAAGGGGTTTGCCGTTGTGGCCAATGAAATCAAGGACCTGGCCAGCCAGACCGCTGATGCCTCCAACGAGATCAAGGAGAGGGTGTCCGGCATCCAGTCCTCCACGGACGGCACCATCAATGAGATTTCAACCATCACCAGGGTGGTAACGGAAATAAACGAAATCGTCTCAACCATCGCCGCTGCCGTTGAAGAGCAGTCAGCTACCACAAAGGAGATTGCAGAGAACGTATCCCAGGCCTCCATGGGAATCAGCGAAGTTAATGAAAACATTGCCCAGGGATCGGTGGCCTCACAGGGTGTCACCCAGGATGTGGCTGAAGTGACTGAGGCGGCCGGCCGGATTGCAGACTCAAGTGCCAGGGTCAAAGGCAAATCAGGGGATTTATCCGACCTGTCCAAGACCCTGTCTGAGATGATGGCAAAGTTTAAGGTATAGGCCGGGGGCATATAATATAAAAATTGCTTGACAAAAATAAGTGACCGCTTATATATCTGTTCCGGTGATGGAACCACAGTAATATAAGGAAACCGGATTCTTCATGGGATTTACCGCGCTGGGTAACGGAGTGTATAAGCTGATCTTCAGCCTTATATGCCTGTTACTCCTGTTTCCGGAGTCCGCTGTCTCCCGGGCGGATGTCCTGGTTCTTTCCTCTCCCGGAAGCCGTATCCGCCTATCTCCGTATCTTTCCGTATATAAGGATGAATCCGATTCCATGGATATAGGCCAGGTCATAAACCAGGCCGCTGATCCGGACAGGGGCTTTTCCCCCCTTGCCGGTAATTCCGGTTTCGGATATTCCGGGACCGGTTTCTGGTTCAGGCTTTCAGTTAAGAATCCCACAGATAAAGCTTTCCCCTGGCTGATTGAGTATCCCTATGCCGTGGTGGACCATTTTGAATTTTTCGCCCCGTCTCCGGAGGGGTTTAAGGTTTTCCGGGGAGGGGATCGCCATCCTTTTGATTCGAGGCCGGTCAACTTCAGAACCATGGTGATTCCGGTGGACATATTGCCCGGTACCCAGACCTTTTATTTTAAGATCAGGTCAGGCGGGGCTGTCGTGGTTCCCCTGACCGGCTGGGCAATACCGGCCTTTGAACGGTATAAGCGCCTGGATACGGCGGTTAACTGGCTGTTCTACGGGATCATGCTGTCCACGGCTGTTTACTGCATGTTTATCTTTTTCAGTATGAAAGAGCCGGTGTTCCTGTGGCTGACGGTGTTTGTGACGGGCGCATCTCTGTTCACCCTGGCCCATACGGGTTTGGGCGCACAGTACTTCTGGCCTGATAATCCTGCCTGGGCCAACCTCTGTCACCCCCTTGCCGTATTCCTGGCGATGACGGGTGCTCTTCGTTTTTCCAGGCTGTTTTTAAACACGGCTTACCACAGCCCCTTTTTTGACCGGCTGTTTTCCGGACTTTTCTGGATCGGTGCCGGATTTCTCTTCTTGGGGCCTTTCATCCCCTATGCACTGCTCACCCAGGCATCTGTGTTCAGCATAGGCATTGCTGTTCTATCAATGATTTTTTCCGGGATACTCCTGCTGCAGAAGCAGGTCCGCCATGCCCGGTTTTATCTCATTGCCTGGAGTCCGTTTGCCGTTTCAGCCCTTCTCATGGGGATCAAATCCTACGGGTTTATTGAGAACAACCTGATAACGGATTCCACCATTCAGATTACCGCCGCCTTTGTTACTTTTCTGTTCTCTTTCGGGCTTATGGATAAGATCAACGGGTTTCGCCTTGAACGGGAGGCGGCCATCAGCCGGCTCCACCGGTCTGAAAAAAAGTACCGGATGCTGGCAAATAACATCAAAGACGTGATCTGGGTGCTGGATCTGCATACCATGAAGATTACCTATATCACCCCCTCTATCAGGGAGATGATGGGATATACCCCCCGTGAGGCAAAAAAAATGTTTTCCTTCCGGGAGATGCTGCCCCCGGACTCGGCCAGAAAGGCAATATCGGCTGTCAGGAAATATAAACCGGGCGCCGGGCCGGCCAGGGGGAAAACAGCCCGGGGATTTACCATTGAGCTGGAGACCTATCATAAGAACGGAACGGTTTTCTGGACGGAAACCAGTACGGCCCTTGTGGAAAACAGAGAGGGAGATCCCGTCGAGATGGTCGGGATCACCAGGGACATTACAGCCAGAAGGCAGGCGGAAAAAGAGAAACAGGCCCTGGAATTTCAACTGAACCAGTCCGGCAAGCTTGAGGCCATGGGGACCCTGGCCGGGGGAATTGCCCATGATATGAACAATATAATGGCGGCAATACTCGGATATACGGAACTCTCCCTTCATGAAGCTGAAAAGGGAAGCCGGATGCACCACCGGCTCAGCCGGGTGGTTAAGGCATCCCACCGGGCCAGGGACCTTGTCCGGCAGATCCTTACCTTCAGCCGCCAGGAACGCCTGGAGGCCAGGACCATAAAAATCGGTTTGATTGTAAAAGAGATCCTTGCACTGATCCGCGCCTCCCTGCCTGCCACCATCACCATCGTCAGGGAGATCCAGGACAGGGATATTGCGGTCAAGGCCGATCCCACCCAGGTCCACCAGATTGTGATGAACCTCTGTTCCAACGCCGGGTATGCCATGATGGAAAGGGGGGGCACCCTGAGGGTTATTGTTGAGAAAATGGTACTGGACGAGGTAAGCGCCGGGAAATACCTTGACCTGGAGCCGGGACACTATGTAAGGCTGGTGGTCAGTGACACAGGCCGGGGAATGGACAAAGAGATCCTGGACCGGATATTCGATCCCTTTTATACCACCAAACCGGTGGGTGAAGGCACAGGCATGGGCCTGTCAATGGTCCACGGCATTGTAAAGAATTTGGGCGGGGATATCGATGTACAGAGCAAGCCGGGGCACGGCAGTGATTTCCACGTGATCCTGCCCAGGGATATGAGCCGGGAATCCGTTTACAGGGATGAGGCATCGCCCCGGATGCCCGCGGGCCGCGAGCGCTTACTCTATGTCGATGATGAACCGGATATTGTGGATATGGCCGTGGAGATGCTTGCCGGGCTCGGCTACAATGTTGTGGGGAAAACCGACAGCCGTGAGGCCTTGGGGTTAATTGAATCGGATCCGGCCGGCTTTGACATGCTGATCACCGACCAGACCATGCCGGGGGTGACCGGTGTTGAATTGATCGTAAACGCAAAAAAAATCCGTCCGGACCTGCCCGTGATTCTCTGTACCGGATTCAGTGAAAAGATGCCAGAGGATGCCGCAAGGGAGGCCAACCTCCACCCCCTGCTGCTTAAACCCTATGATGAAGAGGCCATTGCCGGAAGGGTGAGAAGGGTTTTGGATGAAGGGGTATGTGTGGGGTAGCGGTGCTCCTCCGATTTTCTGTGGAGTTTAATAATGTTTTTCTGCCCTGTCCTTGATAAAAGTATCTTCCTGTCCTATAGCACAGATCAGGTTAAATCAGGTCACGGAGATGTAAATGGACCATGCGGTAAAAAAATCATCCAGGGGGTATAACCAGGGGGGGATAACCCCCGACACCGGATTCCGGCCGGGATCGGGATGTTTAACGCTTGCCAAAATTACGGCAGTTGTACTGGTGTTGATAGGCCTGCATCTCCAGGCGTTTGCCGCGGCACCGGATGCTCCGGTTTATGAGGTAGGCGGCGGTGAGGTCCGCTATGTGGATTTCCCGGTTTATTTTGTGTCGGATGAAAGCCGGTCCGTTGATGTTACGGATATTGCGGCGGGAGCAATTCCGGGTGAAGTGATTCCCTCCCGCTACCATATTCCCGAGGTGATCGCGGACCGGTGGTTTATCTTTGATATCCGGAATTCATCCGGCGGGCCTGTCACAAGGATCATCCGCCTGGACGAAGCCATCTTTGAAGTGGCCGAACTCTACTATCAGCAGGACGGAAACTGGGTGCGTCTCCAGGGGGGCCTGAACATTCCTCTGAATGAGCGGGCCCTGAAAAACCGGACCCCGAGTTTTGCGGTTTCCCTTTCGCCGGGGGAAACCCGGCGGCTGTACCTTAAATTCTACTCAGGCACCTTTCACCTGACGCTCGGTGCCCGTCTTGAGAGCCCGGAGCAGGCGGTTCTGTTTGAGCAGAAGTTCCTGTTTGTTTATATGATGTTTTTCGGCGCCGTCGGTGCCTTGCTGGCTTACAACCTGTTTTTGCTCCTGTCGCTGAGAGACATGATTTACCTCTACTATGTCATGCACGGCGTCTGTTTTCTCGTCTGGACCGCTTTTTACAACGGGTTTGATTTTTATTTTCACGATAATCTTGAGATTAACCTCGGCCTGATGCCGGTGGTGCCGTTGATTGCGGCATTCCAGACCATGTTCATGCGACGCCTGCTGGATACCAGGTTATACCTGCCGTTGCTGGACAGGTTCCTTGCCGGCATTGCCCTTTATTTCTTTGCCATATCTGCAGGCACCTTTGTTAATCAGGGGGTCTATCATTACCTGGCCTTATCCGTACCGGCCCTGGTGATCGTCCTCTTGGGCACGGGGATATATTCCGTCTATCGCCGGTTGCCCATGGCGCCTTACTACCTGGCGGCTTCGTCAGGTAACGTCATCGGCAGTTTCTTTCTTGCCGGCGTCTGTATCGGGGCGATTGAATACAGTTTTCCTGCACGCCACGGCATTCTCATCGGTTTCACCGCGGAGATGATTATTTTTGCCCTGGCCCTGGCCTATCGGGTCAAGCGCCTTGAAAACGAGAAGCTGCACTATCAGAAAGAGGCCACCAGGATCGAAAAGAGCGCACGTGAAAAACTGGAGGTCCTTGTGGACCGGCGTACGGCGGAACTCCGGAAGAGCAACCTTGAACTTGAGAAACTGTCCAATACCGACGGGCTGACAGGGCTGCTCAACAGGCGTTATTTTGATGAGCGCCTCAGGGGGGAGTGGCACAGGCTCCAGCGTTCAAACGGGGTTTTAAGCCTTGTTATCGGTGATATAGACTATTTTAAGAAGTACAATGATCATTACGGCCATGTGGAAGGGGATCACTGCCTTCAGCGGGTTGCCCGGACAATAATGGATTCGGTGGGGCGGAAGAGTGATGTTCCCGCCCGGTACGGCGGCGAAGAATTCGTCGTATTGATGCCGGAGACCGGTCTGGACGGCGCAAGGGAGGTTGCCGAACGAATCCTGAACAGTCTTGCAGAGGAAAACATACCCCACAGGCAGTCGTCATTCGGTAAAGTGACAATGAGCCTGGGGGTGGCGGAATTTTTCCCCTCCCGGGGGCAGGAGCCGGATGACGCGGTTAAAAAGGCTGATGCGCTTTTATACCAGGCAAAGATGCAGGGCAGAGGACAGGTGGTTTCCGGCCCGGATATTTCATGAGAATTTCAACTTTCGTGAAATATCCGGGCTTGTCGTTGAACGCCGAAAACCCGGGCGGCAGTGATTCACTGCCGCCCGGGTGATCTGTCTAACAGTAGAGGGTCTCTATCTTCTCTTCGTAATTGTCGATGATGATATTCTTTTTCAGCTTGAAGGTGGGGGTCATCATATTGTTTTCAATGGTGAATTCCGGCACCAGGGCCACTTTTTTTATGGTTTCGAACGAGGCCAGGTCTTTGTTCCGTTCCGCCACTTCACTGTCGATCAGGGCCTGGATATCCGGATGGGTCAGCAGGTCAGCGTAGTTCTTGTAAACGATATTCTTTTCCTTGGCATAGGCAAGGACATTTTCCTCATCCAGGGTGGCCACGGCTGACAGGTATTTACGCCGGTCACCCACCACGCAGAACTGGTTGATGTACTTTGAGGTCACCATGATACCTTCGATGCGGGAGGGGGCGATGTTTTTCCCGCCTGCCGTGATGATCAGGTCTTTTTTCCTGCCGGTGATTTTCAGGACGTTGTTCTCGTCAATGGAGCCGAGGTCACCGGTTCTCAGCCAGCCGTCCTCGGTGAACGTCCCTGCGGTTTCTTCCGGCATTTTATAATACTCTTTCATGACGTTCCTGCCGCTGAAGAGCACCTCGCCGTCATCTGCAATTTTATGTTTGATCCCTACACCCGGAGGGCCCACAACGCCGAAATCATAGGAATCCGGCCGGTTGACATTGGAAAATGAGGTGTTTTCGGTCATGCCGATTCCCTCCAGAATCAGGAGGCCTGCGGCGTGGAAAAACTGTGCGATTTCAGGATTGAGGGGGGCTGCACCCGAGATGCACCATTTTACATTGCCGCCCAATGCCTTATGGATTTTGGAGAAAATCAGTTTGTGGGCCACCTTGTATTTGAGCCCCAGTCCCAGGGGAACAGGTTTTTGCGCGACCTTGAGTTCACTGACCTGACCGCCCACCACGCAGGCCCAGTTGAAGAGCTTCAGGGCAATACCGCCCTTGGCCTCGACACCGGAGATGATTTTGGTATGGATCTTTTCAAACACCCGGGGCACCGAGACAAACCAGTGGGGGCCGGCCAGGCCGAAGTCCTCAAGCAGTGTATCAATACTCCTGGCAAAGGTGGTCCTGTTTCCGGTTTTAATACCCGTATAGCAGCAGGTCCTGGCAAAGACATGGGCCAGCGGCAGGAAGAGAAACATCTCTTCCCCGTCAACAAACTCCGCGCATTGATATACGGACTGGCAGGTGTAGGTCAGGTTATCATGGGTCAGGACCACACCTTTGGGCACGCCGGTGGTGCCGGAGGTATATACCAGTCCGGCGGTGTCGGAAGAAGTCACCTGGTTTACCCGGGCTTCAAATGCGGAATCCTCAATATCCCTGCCGAGACTTAAGAATTCATCATAGGTAATGACCCAGTCATCGTCTTTGCAGTCTCCGTTAAAAAGGATTACTTTACGGATGTTCGGGATCTCTTCCCTGATTTCAAACAGTTTATCCAGCTGGACCTGGTTTTCGGCAAAGACAAGGACGGCATCGGAGTGATCAATGATGTACCGGCAGTCCTGGGGAAGGTTGGACTGGTAAATACCGACCGTGCCCGCGCCCGCACTCATATTGCCAAGATCTGTAAGGACCCATTTATAACAGGTATAGCTGAGGATGTTTACCTTGTCTCCGTGTTCGACGCCCAGGGCAATCAGGCTTTTGGAAACTGATTTGACCTGGTTGTAAAACTCCTGCCAGGTTACGGATGTGGCGTCCCCATTTTCATCAAACCACCGGTATGCGGGTGACGACGCATGCTGGTCAACTGTTTCGCAGAGCATTTGATGAAAATTGGCATAATCCTTAAACTGCATAACTCCTCCTGTTGTTAAATTCTTGGCTTTAATGATGGCAAGACCGCCTCTTCCGAGCGCTCCGGACTGCTTTGGTGCGCTCCGGCCTATACGGGCATATGTTTCTCCTTCTTGATGGGTTTTTTTTAGTAAACACCATTATCTGAGAAAAAACAAGCGTGTTTGGGAAAAATATCCGCAACCGGATTCAGCAGGCCGGACAGGGGTGTCCTGCCCGGTTTGAGGCCCCTGCCCAATAGGGTTCTCTTCTCAGGACATCAATCATTTTTTATCCTTGTTAAACCGGTACCCGATGCCGTGCACCGTGGTAATGAGTTCCGGCCGGCCCGGGACTTTTTCAACCTTTTTCCTCAGCATGGCAATGTGCTGGTCAAGGGTTCTGGTGGTGCCCGGGTAATCGGTTCCCCATACCCGGTTCAGGAGGAGATCCCTTTCCAGGACTTCACCGGGGTGTTCGGTAAAAAGGCGGATCAGGTCCAGCTCCCGCTTTGACAGGTCGTGGCTCCGGCCGGGTCCTGTAAGTGTGTAAGTCTTGGGATCCACTGTGAACCGGGCGAATTGGAAGGTTTTTTTATCCGGTGCGCCGCCGGGGTGTGAACGGATGCCTGACCGCCGGAGCACGGCCCCGATCCTGGCCAGAAGCTCATGGATACCAAAGGGTTTGGTGATATAGTCATCAGCACCAAGCCTGAGTCCGACAACCTTGTCGATCTCCTCCCCCTTGGCCGTGAGCATGATGACGGGAATACCTTCATCTTTTGACCGGATGGCTTTGCAGACGTCAAAACCGTTTTTTTCCGGCATCATCACATCAAGCAGAACCAGGTCAAAGGACTCCCGTTCAAACAGGTCCAGGGCCTCCCGTCCGTCCCCGGCCTCAACCACGGCATAGTCCTCGCTTTCAAGGGTGTCTGTCAGGCCGGTTCTGATATTTTCGTCATCCTCTGCCACCAGAATTTTAATTTTTGTCATGATAAGAAATCCTTATGATAAAGCAGGCGCCGGACAGAGGGGCTGGATCTATAAAAAGATCCCCCCCGAGATCCCGGAGCATCTGCCTTGCAATGCTCAGGCCCAGTCCTGAACCGGGCTGGACCGCTGTCAGTGAGTCATCGGCCCGGAAAAATTTTTCAAAGATCCGTTTTCTGTAAACCTTATCAATGCCGGGGCCGTCATCACAGAGTTTCACCAGGATATCCCCGTTGTCCCGCTCCAGAATAAACTTTACAAACCGCCCCTCCCCGGCGTATTTCAGAGCATTGTCCAGGAGATTCAGCAGGGCCTGTTCCAGGGCGTCCCTGTCCGTATTCACAGGGTAGTTACCCGGGTGGAATTCCTTTATAATATCAAGCCCCGCCTTTTTAACTCTGAGACTCTGGGTTGAAATGAGTTCTTCAAGGAAGATATCCATGTCAAACAGGGTGGGGTGGTACCGTTTTTTACCCTGTTCAAGTTTGCCAAAATCCAGGACATTGTTTATCAGCCGGGTCAGCCGCTGGCTTTCTCCCACAATTACCCCCAGGTACCGGGACTGCTTATCCGGATCTTTGACCCGGCCGGACTGGATCAGTTCCGCATACATGCGGATACTGGTTAAAGGGGTTTTCAGCTCATGGGACACCGATGCCACAAAAGAGGTTTTCTGTCCGGCATCCCTGATATTGGCCAGGGTGAGGCGGGTGATGAGGATGCCGCCGGATACAATGGCGGTGATCAGTATTCCCAGCAGTATCAGGGCGGTAATGAGAAACCCCGGCCCGGTGTCAAAGGCGCCGCCGTTTACAAATACGGAGATCTGCCAGTGGGGCAGTCCCCGGGAAACCCCGATCCGGGCTGCCGGCGCCTGGTGCTGTCCGGGCTGCCATGGGCCGGTCCGGTGAAGGGTGGTGCTGCCGTCTGTCAGCGCCAGGGCGGTCCCTGGCTGGGTGTTTTCAGGGAAATCCGCAATCAGCCTGGACAGGAGGGTCATCAGCTCCAGTTCCACCCCGTATACGGGGCCGGCGGGATCTTTTTGCACCCAGCCCAGGATGTGAAGCCGGTTTTCGCTGAACCACGGGATCCATCCGGATTTCGGGAAGCCGGGCCGGTCCTGCTTTGCCGTCTTTATACGCCTGCCGGCCTGCTTCGGGGCGGAGGCCCGGGAGAGATCGTATAATTCCCGCCGGGCTGAGGCCCTGACAGGCAGGAGTCCGTCTTCGGCAGTTTCAGCCTGTTCTGTTTCAGCATCCGGGGGCAGGGTGTTGAATTCAAAAGAGATGCGGCCCGAGAAAAAGGGATCAAACCTGTTGGCAAAACTGCGTTCCTCACTGGTGGCGGCCATTGATCTTAACGGGTATTCAAGGCTGCCGTCCGCATTGACGATGAAAACGTTCCTTACCAGGGGGTTGGTTTTTTCCCAGGCTGTGAGCCGGGCCTCAAGCCGGTCCCTGTCCAGGTCAAAAAGCGCCTCGGTCATATTCTCCCGGACAGTGACAAGGGCCTGGTCAATGGCACCGGCGATGGAGCGGGCCCTGTCGGTCATTGCGGTCACAGACGCCTTCCGGATCCTCTCCTGCTCAAGGGAGAGGAATCGTCCTGCAACCCCTGCCAGAATCAGGGCAGGCACAAGGAGGAGGATCCAGAATAAAAGTATGGGGCGTCTGTTGGTCATTGGTCCTTTTTCTATTGTGACATCTGCTGGTTTTTCATCTGATAGGACTTTGTCCTGAGTTCTTTTCTGCTCTTCTTGCTCATGCCTTCGGTTTCAAGGCTGTCCGCCTGGATTTCAACTGCCTGGGCCTCTTCCATCAATTGTTCATCCTGGTAACGTCCGCCGTACTCCTTGAGCTTTTCAGCGGATTTCCTGAGGGCGGCCGCTGCTGCTTTGGGGTTGCCCTGGTCAGAGAGTTCAATCGCCTTTTCCTGGGCAAGGGCATTGAGGTTCAGCTGGTAATCCCTGACCACGTCAAGGTTGGTGGAGGCAGACACCTTGTCCGGATCACTGCTGAATTTTGCCGTGGCAATACCTGTGGCGGTCATGTCTGTTCCGGCATAGGCATCCTGGTAGGCCACATCGGCCCGGGCAACCTTCAGGGCAGATCCCGGTTCGGCAGCCGGCAGCCGGACTTCAATCAGGGCGTATTTTTCCTGGCCGCCGTAGAGCTGGTTCATGGAGAGTTCAACCTTGTTGCCCTTGATTCTGCCTTCCCGGCCGATGATGTCAACCGGTTCAACACCCCCGGGCAGGGTAACGGTTATTGTTACCTGTTTGGCAACCACGTTGAGCACCTCACCCAGTTCTGCGGCAAATATCCTGGGCAGGTCAACCCCGGATTCCACAAAATAGGTGTTTCCGTCACTTTTCTGGGCCAGCTGGGCCATGAGATCCTCATTGTAATCCGTGCCCACCCCAACGGTGGTTACGGAGATATTCTCCTTGAAAAGCCCTGCGCCGAGCCGGCCCAGGTCTCCGGGCAGGCTGGGGCCTACGTTGGCCAGGCCGTCGGAGAGCAGCACCACCCGGTGGACATACTCATCTTCAATATGCTTGCGGATCTCGGCCGCCCCCTGGCTCACCCCGCCGAAAAGCGCTGTGCTTCCCCCGGACCGGATCTGCCGGATGGTCCGGATAATGGCGTTGATGTCCCTGACCTTCTGGGCCGGCACAATGGTGTCTACGTGGGTATCATATACCACAAGAGAGAATACGTCATCCCGTCCCAGACGTGTCAGGGCCTCTGTGGCCGCCTCCTTTGCCATTCTCATCTTGGTTCCGTTCATGGAGCCGGACCGGTCCAGAACCAGGGCCACGTTGACCATGGGCCGGAGTGCCTCTGCCGGGGCGCGGGGGGCGTCCAGGGTGATTTTAATAACAACGTTCTGGGGGCCGCCGGCCGGGAGAACGGCCCGGTCCGTCTCAACCCGGCACTTTACCATGGCCGGTGCAGCGCTGACCGGGGATGCCGCCGGGGCAAACAGCCCGAGAATCAAACCAAAGATGATCACTGAGCATAAGGTTGTCTTTTTAAATTGTATATATCCGCCGGTATTTTGCTTCATGATTTTTCTCCCTGTCCTCTGAGTTAATCGGTTTTGCCTGAAAGTGCAATATCAGGCCTCCTTTTTTCCATGGACCCAGAATACCCGGTTTTGGAAAACCGTGTGTCAGACAGGGGTAAATAAGTTGTAAAAAAAATGTATTAACACCGGCCTGTTCTTTCAATGAAAGGCATTGCAGGTCATTGAAAGAGTTCTTTGTAAGGTTTTAGATATATAAAAGAATGGTGGAAATGTCACGCCGGGCTAAATTTTTGCTTTTGCCATATTGCCCAAAGGTTTTCATGCCGGCGCCTGAGTTTGAATATTTAAGATAGAAATTATGAATTTGCTTGCCCTTTTGTCAAAGCCCGGTATTGATACGGGTGTGGTTGAAAAATTAAGTACTGTATTATCTACGGTCGGCGGTAAACGTCCCAATAAAAAAACGATGCGGAAACGGGCCCTGGCAGTACTTGGTGAGCTGGAAAAAACTCAGGGCCTTGAGCCGGCCGTCCGGACCATGCTGCTTATGACCGGGGCAGATACCTTTATGCCGCCCCAGTACGGCAGGTTTCAGAAAGTTGTTTTTGAGGGGGCTGTTTTTTTTATCTCCAATCTTCCCAGGGCCCGCATTGCAGATAAGATGGTCAGCCAGCTTGTCCTTCCCCAAGACACCCCGGCGGGTAAGAGAATGTGTGATCTGGTGACCAATCTGCCCACGCTCCAGAAGTTGTGCCAGATCATCTGCAGAAGCCCGGGGCTTGATCCCGGGTTTAAAAGCGCCCTTATTGACCTTGAGGATAATTCCACCAGCGTAACCTACAGAACACTCCGGGCCACCATTGAAAAGGAGCTTAACAGCAGCGGCCAGGACCTGACGCTCTCCAGAAAGATTCTGGCCGAGGCCAGTGTCTGTGCCGTTGTTCCCGGCGTGTTAAATGAAAAAAAAGGTGAAGAGGCTATTCCCCTTGTCATGAAAATGGTCAAGCCGGCTATAAAACGGAATATGGCCGGCGAGCTGGCCCTCTGGGGGAGGCTCGGTGATTACCTGGATGATAACAAAGAACTGTGGGGACTGGGGAATTTTCAGTTCAGGGGCATCATAGACCAGGTCAGCCGGCTGCTGCAGAACGAGGTGGATCTGAGTCTTGAACAGCTCAACCTTGACAGGGCAGGGGCCTGTTTTGCCGGAGATGATACAGTGATTATCCCTGAGCCCCTTGAGGCGTCCACGCCGAATATGACCGTGATGACCCGTGTTGACGGCAAAAAGATCACGGATGTGGCGCATCTCACCGGAAAAGAGCAGCGCCGCATCGCAAGAAAGGTTACAGAGGCGTGTATTCTCCGTCCCATTGTCGATCTTTCAAAGGAGAGTCTCTTTCACGGTGATCCCCATGCCGGCAACATGGCCTACCGTTTCGACGGCCGGTCACCTGAACTTATCTTCTATGACTGGGGCATGGTCGGAAGGCTCAGCCGGCTGGAAAGGTTCTCAGTTATGCTCATGATCGCAGGCCTGGCGATGAAAAATGAAAAGGCTGTCTACTGGGCCGTTGATATCATGTCCGGGGGGCAGGTCACAAAGGGCAGGGTACCGAAAAAGAAGGTGAAATCAATTATTGCCGTGAGCATTGCCAGTCGTGAGAAGCGGCTGAAAGGGGTGCTTTCCTCGGTTGAGGGCCTCATTGAGGAGCTGATGTACCTGGGAGTGGTCTTCTCATCCGGCCTCCTGGTCTTTGAAAAGTCCCTGGTCACCCTCAAGGGGGTGCTGGCAGACATAGACCCTGAGTTTTCCAGGGATGAATATGTGGTATGGAATGCTGTTTTGCAGCTTGCCGGCGACTTTGCCCATATGCGCATCCAGAAGATGATCATCAGTGAACTCTGGGGGCTCTACCGTCACAGTATGGGGGTGCTCTTTGATATCCAGCGGTCCATCCTCAGGTTCGGACTGGAGCTGGTCAACGTCAGGAGACTGAGAAAACGGTATACCGACTGAAATTTTATTTATAGTCAATTTTTTATAGCGCCAAAGGTGAAACTGGTGTAGCCTGAACCGGCAGACCGGAGCGGATTGTTCACAAATTCATTGGGGCGCTTATGTTGTCTTTCAAAGTTTTTTTCATTGGCTCGTTATTCGTATTCCTCATCAATGCTGTATGCTATTCCGGAGAAAAAATTGTCAGGGTCGCCACACTGGGGGATTATGCACCATTCTGCATAAAGACCGGTGACCTGAAAATGTCAAAGTTTATGGTTCCCCCGGGCAGGGATATATCCGGGTTCAAAGGGTATTGCTGGGATGTACTGCGGGAAAGCTATCATGAGATGGGGTATACCATTCAACTGACGGTCACGCCCTGGGCAAGGGCAATGGTGAACTTTAAATCAGGAAAGGCCGACATCCTCTTTCCCACCGGCAAGAATTCAGAGCGGTTAAAAATATTCAACTATTCCCAGGAGCCCACCAATGAGGCGAACTTTGTAATTTATGTCAGGGCAGATACCGTTCTTGACTGGAAAGGGCTGGACGGACTGAAGGGGCTGGCCATTGGTGTTAAAAGGGATTTTAACTACGGTGACAGGTGGAAACAGGCAGCAGGCTTTGAGAAATACAGTGTCACGGAAATTTCACAGGGGTTTAAAATGCTGGATGCCAGAAGAATAGACGGCTTCCTGGGATATGAGTACAACTGGGACTATTACCTGAAACAGAAAAAAATAAGCGGGCTGTTTAAAAAACTCCCCTCTGTCGGCCGTTCCGCCGAATATCCGGCCGCCCTGAAAACCAACCCAAAGGGACAGGCCCTGTTAGACCTTTTTGATACCGGTAAAAGACGGCTTATAGAAACCGGGAGGCTTGCGGAGATTAAGCAGGCGTGGTTTGGAGAGTAGGATGGATACCTGTGTGGTTCACGGGGTTGAAGACAGAATTTTGAAAGCAGAGATACCCCTGAAAAAATATTCAAGGGTATCTTTTCTTGTCCCGCTCCGGATGGAAAACGGAATCAGGCCTTGTCAGGCAGCTTCCAGGCAATAAGTATGAAGGTGATCCCGATGGCCGCAGCCAGTAAGGAGCCCGGGATAAAGGGGAGCAACGCATGGAATTTGTCAGAGCCTTCAGCCAGCATGACCTTGCCTCCGGCGATCTTGTTAAACAGCCAGGTCCCTTTGATACTGCCGTAAACCAGGGTGTAAATCAAAGCGCCCAGGAGGCCGCCGCCGACAAAAAACAGGGCGTCTTTCCGGCCGTCTGCCAGGGCTGCCAGGCCTGTCCCGGGGCAGTAACCGGCCACGGCAAAGCCAAGGCCCAGAAGCGCGCCTCCGGCTATGACACCTATATAGCTGCTTTTCACAGAGAGGTGTCCGCTGTCAATCACGCTGGCGGCCATGAGCAGGAATAAGACGGTGCTGCTGATGCCGATGGCAAAAAAGATGGCCTTCATGAGGTGCAGGTCCTTCAGGCGCAGCATGTTGATTATGTTTTGGGGGTTGGTCGCGCCCACCCGCTGCAGGGCAAACCCGAAGAATATACCGATAATGATCGCAAGAACTATAGTCATCACACACCTCCTATTTTCTTTTGTAAACCAGGATGGCCGCCGGGACAGCCGCGGCAAAAGCCCCAACAGCGAACAGGTAGCCGCTCAGAGACGTCTGCATCATGCCGCTCATCATGTGGCCGCTGGTGCATCCCCCGGCCAGGCGGGCGCCAAAGAGCACGAGTAGTCCGGCAAAAAATACAGTCATGTACCGCAACGCAGGGGCCTCTCCGAACCGCTGCCGCCAGACTTCAGGGGCATTCCGGTCCGGCGCCGCAGGCCTGGGACCGCCCAGGCGTGACGAGAGCAGCGCGCCTGCGACCATTGCAATGACAAAAACAAAGCTGTAATTCACCGGGTTGGCGACGTTTTTAGCGTATTTTCCGCCACTCTTATTCAGGTACGCGTTGGGGCTGGCGTATCCGGATTTGCTTTCCGGATCTTCCCGGATCACATCGTCTGAGAACAGGTTCCATACTATGCCGTCAGCAATGACAAACTGGGTGGACACACCAATGGGTTTGACAAAGGCGACAGCGACAAGAAAGGCTGCTCCCAGAAGAAGACCTCCTTTAAACCAGTTTAATTGTCCGTTCATAACCTTACTCCTCATCGTTGTGGTTGCAGTAAATTTTATAAAGGACCTCAAGTATCCCTGACACAGCCCGGCTCTTGAGACGGTAATAGATCACCTGGCCTTCCCGCCGGGTCTCCACAAGGCCTGCCTTCCGTAACCCTGCCAGATGCTGGGACAGGGCAGACTGACTCAGGGGCACGGCCTGATTAAGTGCGCTGACCGGGCATTCCCCGTTTAAAAGATGGCAGAGTACCATCAGCCGGCTGGGGTGGCTCATGCTTTTAAGCAGTTTCGCAGCCTTTTCCGCGTTTTCTTCGAGCTGTTGGGGATCAATCTGTTTCATGAATTTGTCCTTCATCGTTACATTAGTCTTTTCTAATTTAGAATAATCTAATATATCTGCTTGTCAAGACCTGTACGAAAAGAAAACCTGGAAAACTCGCACACCTGCCTGGATAGAGAGGGCATCCCCCGGTTAAATCAGTAATTTCATTTTTGTAGTCAGGGATCGCGCAAAAATAACTTCACCTGGTCTGTTTACAAAAAACCTTAAAACATTGGGTATTTTCCAAACAGAATGTGAACTGATTCTTACGCGATCCCTTAGTGTTGCCGGCAAATATTTTCCGGCCCGGCCCTGGCTTTTTACGTTTTTGAAATTATATAGAAATTCTAAAATTATTTCAATTATTACATTTTTGAAGTGTTTTAAATTTCAAAAAAGTAATAACACAATTTTATTGCCCATGGTTTACATATAATATATTCTGTGATTTTAAGTGGTTAGCTCTTTAAGCTTTGCTTGGCACCTGATTTGCAATTTATACAGGCATTGATGAATTTTGGCATGGTGCTAAAGGATTAACTACTCACAAAAGGACTTAAGTAAATGAAAAAAGTCGAGGCTATTATTAAACCGTACAGGCTTGATGACCTTAAACAGGCAATGTCGGCCATAGGTGTGTCAGGCATGACCATATCCGAGGTTAAGGGATTCGGCCGCCAGAAGGGGCACAGGGAGGTTTACCGCGGTGCAGAGTACGAAGTTGATTTCGTACCCAAGGTAAAGGTTGAAATTGTCGTAGGGGAAGAGGAGGTGGACAGGGTTGTGGAGACCGTTATTGCCACTGTCAAGACAGGTAAAATCGGCGACGGGAAAATATTCGTACTCCCCCTTGAATCCATCTGCCGCATCCGGACCGGTGAAACCGGTGAGGGCGCCATTTAGCAGTCACGTTCAAACAGATTTCCATTAACAACAATAAGAGGCGGATATGAAAAAATTACACTCTAAATTTAAATGCTTACCCCTGACAGCTTTGATAACGGCCCTGCCGGGCCTTGCAATGGCCGGTGACGGCGCAACAGGCGCCTCAGCCATGTATGTGGTCAACAATACCTGGATGCTGATCGCCACCTTTCTCGTTTTTATCATGCATCTTGGTTTTGCCGGCCTTGAGGCCGGGCTGACCCGCTCTAAAAACACCGTCAACATTTTATTTAAAAATACCGCCATCATTGCCATTGGCCTTCTGACCTATGCCATAGTGGGGTTTAATCTGATGTATCCCGGGGATTTTTCTCTGTCAGGTTTCTTTGGGTTTGCCGGTTTCGGAATCGGTGTGGCCCCTGAAAATATGGTGGTTGCGGGAGATGATGGCATCGGCATCTATACGTACTGGACAGATTTCATATTCCAGGCCATGTTTGCAGCCACGGCAGCCACGATTGTCTCCGGTGCTGTTGCCGAGCGGATAAAGCTGAACAGTTTTCTGATATTTTCAACGATCTATGTTGCAATCATATATCCCTGGGTCGGTTCCTGGAAATGGGGCGGGGGATGGCTTGATGCCAAAGGGTTTTATGACTTTGCAGGGTCCACCCTGGTCCATTCCGTGGGGGGATGGGCGGCCCTGGCCGGTGTCATGGTTCTGGGGCCCCGCCTGGGCAAATATGTAAGCGGCGGTATTAAACCGATCATGGGCCACAGCATGCCGCTGGCAGCCATTGGGGTCTTCCTGCTCTGGCTGGGCTGGTTCGGGTTTAACGGCGGTTCGGTCCTGTCCGCAGACCCTGCCCTGGTCTCTTTTGTATTTGTCACCACTTCCCTTGCCGCTGCCGCGGGAATTATCGGCTCCATGCTCCTCTCATGGTTCATTCAGAGAAAACCGGACCTGACCATGGCCCTTAACGGCTCATTGGCCGGGCTCGTCGGCATCACTGCCGGCGCCGATGTGGTCAGTGTCACAAGTGCCATCATAATCGGCCTGATGGCCGGCATGCTTGTTGTGGTTTCCGTAATGGCAATTGACCGTGCCAGGCTTGACGATCCCGTGGGGGCCTTGTCGGTCCACCTAATTTGCGGTATCTGGGGCACCCTTGCCGTGGGCATCTTCAGTCCGGATCATTCATTCATGATCCAGCTCCTCGGCGTTGTGGTCTATGCCATTCCCTGTTTCATTTCCGCCTTTGTTATTTTCCTGGCCCTTAAAGCCACCATTGGCATCCGGGTGGATGAAGAAGAGGAAATCATGGGGCTGGATATGGGTGAGCACGGCATGGAAGCCTATGCGGATTTCGAAGTCCGGCATACGCTCTAACCACATTATCTATATCTACAGGCCTCCGGGCC
>JAKSAX010000318.1 GCA_022361395.1 Desulfobacterales bacterium
AGAAGATTTACACGTTTCCAGATAGGAGAATAAGTCTTGGACAAAAAACCTGAGTTTCAACGGGTTCTAATCAAGCTGAGCGGCGAAGCCCTGATGGGAAATCAGGGCTTTGGCATCACCCCTGAAATGATTCACTATGTGGCCGAGGAAGTGGCCCAGGTGTACAAGCTCGGGGTGGAAATTTCAATCGTTGTGGGTGGTGGTAATATTTTCAGGGGAGTTGCCGGTTCATCCGCAGGTATGGACAGGACCTCTGCAGACAACATGGGGATGCTGGCAACCGTGATCAACAGCCTGGCCCTCTGTGACGCCCTGGAAAAATGCGATGTGCCCACTCGGGTCCAGACCGCCATTGCCATGGACAAAATTGCAGAGCCTTTTATCCGCAGAAAAGCCATCCGCCATCTTGAAAAGGGCCGGGTTGTTATTTTTGCGGCCGGTACGGGCAACCCGTACTTTACAACGGATACGGCAGCTGTGCTCCGTGCCAATGAAGTCCGTGCCCAGATCCTGTTCAAAGCAACTCAGGTGGACGGTGTGTATGACAAGGATCCCGTGGTCCACGATGATGCTGTCATGTTTGACGAACTGTCCTATATGCGGGTTATTGAAAAACAGCTCCACGTCATGGATATGACCGCCATATCCCTTGCCATGGAACATGACCTGCCCCTGCAGGTTTTTGATCTTCACCAGGGCGGCAATATTTTCAAGGCTGTCACCGGCGAAGATATCGGTACCCGGATTTATAATAAATAAGTACCAGAACCAACAGTTTTCATCAGGAACAGCTGCCCGTGTCTATCAATATTGACAGCTGTTCCTGTTGTTAACTGTTAACTTTTTTAAGGATGTGTTGTTATGATTAACGAAGTGCTCGAAGAAACCAAAGAACGGATGGGTAAGTCTGAGAAAGCCTTTGAAAGCGAATTGACCAAGGTTCGTACCGGTAGAGCATCTCAGGCCATACTTGACGGTGTCAAGGTCGATTATTACGGCACACAGACCCCCCTTCCCCAGATGGCAACCGTTTCCATCCCCGAAAGCCGGCTCATCACGGTTAAACCCTGGGATGTCAGTGTTATCAACGAAGTGGAAAAAGCCATATTAAAGGCCAACCTCGGGCTGACCCCTTCCAATGACGGTAAGCTGATCCGCATTGCCATCCCGCCCCTGACCGAGGAGCGGAGAAAGGAAATCGCCAAAAGCGTTGCCAAAACCTGTGAAGATTTCAAGGTGGCCGTCCGGAATATCCGCAGGGATTCCAATGAGATGATCAAGGAACTCCAGAAAGAGGGGGATATTTCCGAAGACGACAGCTTCAAGGCCCAGAAACAGGTCCAGGATCTTACAGACCAGTCCATCAAAAAACTGGATGAGATCTACGCGGCCAAGGAACAGGAAATCCTTGAAGTCTGATATCAACGTTTCGGAGTTAGAAAAAGAGAGCCTGCCCGTCCATGTAGCCATGATCATGGACGGCAACGGACGCTGGGCCAAAAAGCGGCTGATGAACCGGGTAAAAGGGCATGAGCAAGGTTCCAGGACCGTCAGGGAAATTGTCAGTGCATGCCGTGAACTTGGCATCGGTTTTCTGACCCTGTATGCTTTTTCAACAGAAAACTGGGGCCGGCCAAAGGCTGAAGTCAAGGCCCTGATGATCCTGCTTAAACGGTTTCTGGTTTCTGAGCGGGATGAACTGAATAATAAAGGGATACGGCTCAATATTCTCGGACAAAAGGAAAAACTGCCGGCAGATGTCCGGGAGGAGGCCGAGCGTACCATGGACCTGACCCGGAACCACACTGAAATGGTGCTGAACCTGGCGTTAAGCTACGGCAGCCGGGAGGAGATTACCCGGGCTGCACAGCGCCTTGCCCATAAGGTCCGGTCAGGGGAACTCCGCCCGGAGGAGATTACAGATGAGACCCTATCGGCCCATCTGTACACGGGCGGTATGCCGGATCCCGACCTTATCATCAGGACCTCGGGAGAATTCCGCCTCTCCAATTTTATGATGTGGCAGGCCGCATATGCGGAACTCTTTATTACCCGGACCCTCTGGCCGGATTTTTCAAAAGAGGAGTTCCATAAAATATTAATTGATTTTCAGCAAAGGGACCGACGGTTCGGGAAGGTAAAATGCAACACCTCCAACGATGGCTCACCGCTATAATACTTGCCCCCCTTGTACTTTGGATCTTAATAAAAGGCACCACCCTTCTTGTGGCCGCACTGGTTTCAGTGGTGGCCATTTTTGCTATCCGGGAGTATCTGCGCATTATTTTCGGCAATGATGACGGCCCGGTATCCCAATCCATTAAGATTATTTCTTACTCTATCTCCATGATGCTGATCATGGGGGCCTGTCTTGGATCATGGCAGCTGCTGATCCTGATTCTTGCCCTGAACCTGATGGGTCTGTGCCTGTTTGTGCTTTTCAGGTTTGCGACCACGCCCCATATTTTTGACCTGATCTCCAAGCAGGTTCTGGGTATCGTATACATCCCCCTGTCCCTGGCACTCCTGGTCTTTATCCACGGCATTGAGGGAGGAACCTTCTGGATCATCTGGCTGCTCATCGTCAGTTTTGCCAATGATACCGGCGCCTTTTACACCGGCACCTTTCTCGGCAAAAACAAACTGGCCCCGAATATCAGCCCCAACAAAACCATTGAAGGATCCGTCGGCGGGATTGTCACCTCTGTGGTCATCGGATTCGCAGCCTGCCTGTTTTTTTTCTCCGATCTCTCCCTGGCGCTTTTAAGCGTTCCCTGCGCCCTGATCATGGCGGCAGCCGGCCAGGTCGGGGACCTGTTTGAATCTGCCATGAAGCGGGCCACCCAGGTTAAGGATTCCGGACGGATCCTGCCCGGACACGGGGGAATGCTTGACAGGATAGACGGGGTGCTGCTGGCCATACCGGTTCTATACGCCTTCCTGGTGTTTGCTCGATGAAGTCACTGGCCATTCTCGGTGCAACAGGCTCCATTGGCAGGTCTGCCTTAAAAATTGTCCGCATGCATCCTGACCGGTTCGATGTCCAGGTGCTCACCGGGGCCACCAACGTCCGGCTTCTGGCTGAACAGATACAGGAGTTCAGGCCGGCTATGGTGGCTGTCCTGGACCGGGACAGGGCAGATGAACTGGCAAAACTTCTTGACGCTGATAAAAGGCCTGAGATCCTTTGGGGGGAAGACGGATTTGAAACTGCCGCCCAATGGGAAACCGCTGACATGGTGCTTCTGGCCATGGTGGGGGCTGCGGGACTGAAACCGGCACTTGCCGCCATTGAGGCAGGCAGGGAAATCGCCCTGGCCAACAAGGAGACCCTGGTGATGGCAGGGGATCTTGTCATGGCAAAGGCAAAGGAAAAAGGGGTGGATATCCTGCCCGTGGATTCGGAGCATTCCGCCATTTTTCAATGTTTGCAGGGCAACCGCAGAAGGGATTTCAAGCGGATATTCCTGACTGCATCCGGTGGGCCTTTCAGGACCCGTCCCCTTGATACCTTTGCAGATATTACCCTGGCCGACGCCCTGAACCATCCCACCTGGAACATGGGGCACAAGATCACCATAGATTCCGCCACCCTGATGAACAAGGGGCTTGAAGTGGTGGAGGCGGTTCAGTTGTTCGGCATTACCCAGGACGAGATCGAGGTGCTGGTACATCCCCAGAGCATTGTCCACTCCATGGTCGGGTTCAAGGACGGGGCTGTTATGGCACAGATGGGGGTCCCGGACATGATGGAGGCCATTGCCTATGCCTTTTCCCTGCCGGCCCGCCTGGAACTTTCCACAGGCTTCCCCGACTTTGCCGCCCTGGGAGCGCTTACCTTTGAAGCCCCTGACCTGAAAAAATTCCCCTCCCTTGAATTCGCATTTGAAGCCTGCAGGCAAAAAGGCACCCTGCCGGCAGTGATGAATGCGGCCAATGAAGTGGCCGTTGCCGCCCTGCTGGAAGAGAGGATCCGGTTCATGGATATTTTTTCCCTTATTTCCGAGGTCATGGGACGGCATACCCGCATTGACAATCCTGATCTTTCAGGTATTATTGAGGCCGATTACTGGGCCAGGGAAACGGCAGTCTCCCTGATCGCCCAAACTTCCAAACCCAAATAGCGAGGTCTTATGGGTCACTCTGCTGTGGCATTTATTATTGTTATTGGCATCCTTGTTTTTGTCCATGAGTTCGGGCATTTCCTGGTGGCGCGGCTGTGCGGGGTCGGGGTTGAAGTTTTTTCCCTGGGATTCGGTCCTAAAATCTTCAAAAAAAAATATGGCCGGACAGAGTATTGCATCTCAGCCATTCCCCTGGGCGGATATGTGAAGATGACCGGCGAAGACCCAAGCGGTGAGCTTGACCCGGCTGACAGGCCATACTCCTTTACCCATAAGCCCCTGAGCCGGAAAGCGCTGATTGTTGCTGCCGGGCCAGCCTTTAATTTTTTTCTGGCCATTCTTATCTTCTACCTGCTGTATCAGATTTCAGGCCTCACCCTGGCCAGGCCGGATGTGGGGCAGGTGGTGGATGATACGCCTGCAAAGGCAGCAGGCCTGAGGCCCGGGGATATCATAAGGGAGGTAAACGGCACACCTGTTGCCTCATTCGGTGATATTCCCCTGGAAATCGCCAAAACCGGGGGCCAGGAGGTGCATCTGGTGGTTGAGCGTGACGGGGAAGCCCTTGACTTCCGCCTGACACCCCGCCGCCAGGAGGGCAAGAACCTGTTCGGGGAGACCGTTGACCGGTACGTTCTCGGCATTGTCGGCACCGGGGAAACCTTTCATCAACCCTTAAATATGTTTCAGGCCATGGGCAAGTCGGTTGCCGATACTTACGGCCTGATCAAGCTGACCATCATGTCAGTTGTTAAAATGGTCAGCGGCGCCATCTCTGCCGACAACCTGGGCGGCCCTATCATGATCGCCCAGATGGCCGGTCAGCAGGCCAAGGCCGGAATGGCGAATTTTGTATGGTTTATTGCACTGCTTTCTGTCAACCTGGGGATCATCAATCTCTTTCCCATTCCGGTTCTGGACGGTGGACATCTGCTCTTTTTCGGCATCGAGGCCGTAACCGGGAAATCCGTCAGTGAGAAGCTGCGCGAAAAGCTGATTCAGTTCGGTGCAGCAGTGCTTGTGGCATTAATGATCTTTGTTTTTTACAATGACATTGTAAGAATATTCAATGGTGGGTAATATGATTTCCAATATTGAGATTGCATTAAAACAGGACCTGAGGGATGCAGAGGCGTCTGCATTGATCAAAAAGGCGGATTCCTATTTCGGCATCCGGATAGAGGCGGCCCGGTGTATTCACATCGTGACTGTCGAATCCGACCTGGATCAGGACGGTCTTGACCGTGCCAGGCAGGAGATTTTTACGAATCCCGTGACCCAGGTTTCAAGCCTGACGCCCCTGGATACAGACTTTCACTGGTGTATCTGGATCGGATACAGGCCGGGTGTCAAGGATAATCCCGGTGCCACTGCCATGGAGGCGGTCAGGGATGTCCTGGGCAAAACCTTTACCCCGGATGAGGGCATTTATACCTCAAAGCGCTACTGCCTGAAAGGGGAAGGCCTTACCCGGGAGGACGTGGAAAAGATCGCTGCTGAGATCCTTTCCAACGCCATTATCCAGCAGTTCAAGGTCTTTCACAGGGACGAGTGGGACAAGGACCTCGGCGCGGATGTAAAACCGGCCAAGGTGATTTTAAACCATGAACCCTGCTGTGACACCGTGGATATTGATACAGATGAGATGCTGGCCGAAATTTCCGATGAGCGGAACCTGGCCCTGAATCCCAGGGATATTCCCGTGATCCGTGAGTACTTTCTTGACCCCGGGGTCCTGGCGGACCGGGCCGAGGTGGGACTGTCCAAACCAACGGATGTGGAACTGGAGTATATTTCCCAGGCCAGAAGCGACCATTGCAACCACAATACATTCAACGGCATCTTCAGGTATACCGATCTTTCCACCAATGAAACCGTGGTTGAAAACTCCCTGTTTAAAACCTATATCCAGAAACCGACCCTGGAACTCAAGGAGCAGAAAGACTGGGTGGTCTCCGTGCTCTGGGACAATGCCGGTGTGGGCACCTTTGACGATGAGAACAACTACGTGGTCACGGGCGAGACCCATAACTCCCCCTCAAATATGGAGGCCTATGGCGGGGCCATCACGGGAATCGTCGGCGTGTACCGCGACCCCATGGGCACCGGGCTGGGATCCAAACTCTTCATGGGCAGTTTCGGCTATTGTGTCGGTGATGTGAATTACGACGGCCCCCTGAAACCGCCCCTCCATCCCAGGCGGCTTCTTGACGGGGTCATTGAAGGAGTAAGAGACGGGGGAAACAAGAGCGGTGTACCCACCACCTTCGGCCAGACCCTGTTTGATCCCGGATACATGGGGAAGAGCCTGGTATTTGTGACTGCCCTGGGCATTATGCCGAAAGAGGTCAAGGGGAAACCCAGCCATGAAAAAACCACGTCCCCCGGCGAACTGATCATCATGAGCGGCGGCCGGGTGGGCAAGGACGGCATCCACGGGGTGACGGCCTCCTCCGAAAGCTACTCTGAAAACACCCCGGCAGGGCATGTACAAATCGGCGATCCCTATACCCAGAAAAAGATGCATGACTTTCTCCTGGTCTGCCGTGACGAAGGGCTGATCCCCTTTATTACGGACAACGGGGGAGGGGGGCTCTCCTCTTCAGTGGGTGAATCCGCCATGCTGTCCAACGGCTGCGAGGTCTGGCTGGATAAGGTGCCCCTGAAATACGAAGGCCTGGACATGTGGGAGATCTGGATCTCCGAATCCCAGGAGCGGATGACCGTCTCCATCAAGCCTGAGAACCTTGACCGGTTCATGGAATTGTCCGCCCTCCATGAGGTTGAAAGCACGGTGATCGGCAAGTACACGGACACGGGAAAGCTGCATATCAAATACAAAGACGAGACCTGCGCCTATGTGGACATGGATCTTCTGGACAAGGGGTTCCCCGCCTGGGAGTTTGATGCTGTCTGGATCCCGCCCGAAACAAGGGGGCTCACAGAGCCTGTGATTTCCACCCCTTCGGATTTCAACGGGATCCTGGAGCAGATGCTGGCCAGGCCCAATATCTGCTCAAAGGAGTGGATCATCCGCCAATACGATCATGAGGTCCAGGGCGGATCCGTTGTCAAGCCCCTGGTGGGCGTGAACCACAACATCCCCTCCGACGCATCCGTGACCCGGCCGGTGCTGACAAGCGAAAAGGGGCTTGCCTTTTCCCAGAGCCTGCTGCCCTGGTATTCGAAAATAGATGCCTATCACATGATGACCTGCTCCATTGACGAGGCGGTCCGCCGTCTTATTGCCGTGGGCGGTTCCTTTGACCACATCGGCGGACTGGACAACTTCTGCTGGCCCAATATCGGGTATGATGAAAAGACCAACCCGGACGGGAAGTTCAAAGCAGCCCAGCTGGTCCGGGCCTGCCGGGCCCTGAAAGACACCTGCATGGCCTACGGGATTCCGCTGCTGTCCGGTAAGGATTCCATGTATGTGGACGGCCACCTGGAAGGACCCTTCGGGGAAAGGACAAAGGTCTCTGCCCTGGAGACGGTTCAGATTTCCGCCACCTCGGTCCTGGATAATGTGGCCAGGTGCGTAACCCTTGAGCCCAAGATCTCCGGTGACCTGGTCTATGTTGTGGGAACCACGGCAGATGAGCTCGGGGCGTCCGAATATTACGAGATGTTCGGCAAGACCGGGGTAAACGTGCCTGTTGTGGATTTCCCGGGATCAAAAGTGGTGTACAAGGCCCTGGAAAAAGCCATTGACAAGGAACTGGTCGCATCCTGCCATGCCGTGGCCAGGGGCGGCCTGGGCGTCCATCTGGCAGTCATGGCCATGGCCGGCGGCCTGGGCATGGATATCGACCTCACCGCGGTTCCCGCAAAATCAGACGAGGAACTGGCCGATCACGTTGCCCTGTTCAGCGAATCTGCAGGCCGGTTTATCCTGACCATTGACCCGGAAAACAGGGAGACCTTTGAAAAATTATGCAAAGGCCTGCCCGTGGCCTGTGTGGGATCGGTGACCGATGCCCATGACCGGCTGAAAGTTGAGGGGCGCAACGACAACACCCTGGTGGACCTGGCCATAGGGTCCCTTGATACCGCATTCAACCAGACCTTTGGAGAGATGATATGAGCAAGGTTAAGGCACTTATTTTAACCGGTTTCGGGCTAAACTGTGACAATGAAACCGCACTGGCCTTTGAAATGGCCGGCGCCCGGGCCCACAGGGTTCACATCAACACCCTTATCTCAGGGGAAGAGCGCCTTGAGAACTACCACATCCTGGCATTCGGCGGGGGATTCTCCTGGGGAGATGATCACGGGGCCGGTGTGATCCAGGCGCTGAAACTGAAAAACAATATCGGCAGGGACCTGCTCGACTTTGTGGCTGCAGGAAAGCTGGTAATAGGCATATGCAACGGATTCCAGGCCCTGGTAAACCTCGGGCTGCTGCCCGGGCTCGATGCCGATTATACCCGGAGATCCGTGGCCATCACCTTTAATGACTGCGGCAATTTCAGGGACCAGTGGGTAAGGCTTGCTGCCGATGAAAAAAGTCCCTGCGTATTTACCCGGGGGCTTGAGACAGTGGATTATCCAGTCCGCCACGGCGAGGGAAAGGTTATAGCGGACCCGGCAGTGATAGAGACCCTTGTGGCAAACAACCAGGTGGTGTTCAGATATGCCGGTGCCGACGGCAACCCGGCCGACGGGGCGTTCCCGGCGAATCCCAACGGTGCCGTGGACGATATTGCAGGCATCTGCGATCCCACAGGCCGGGTGTTCGGCCTTATGCCGCATCCTGAAGCCTATAATCACTTTACCAACCACCCGGACTGGCCAAAGGCCAAGGAAATTGCCAAGCGCCAGGGTAAAACACCGGGTGAAGATGTGGTTACCGGTATCCGCCTGTTTGAAAACGGGGTCAGCTATATAAAAGAAAATTTAGGGAGCGCGCAAAAATAACTTCACCTAATCTGTTTATAAAAGCCCTTAAAACATTGGGTATTTTGCAAACAGAATGTGAACTAATTCTTACGCGATCCCTTAATATAAAAGATATCCCTGACAGATCCGGGAAGAGGGGCGCCTCAGAAGAGGGCCTTTCTTCCTGTTTTTAAATACCCTAACATATTGCGACCTCATCATGCTGGGAACCATCGTCAACTGCCTGGCCATCATTGCCGGCGCCATCGTGGGGATGCTGTTTAAAAACGGTATCCCCGACCGTTATAATCAAACCGTTATGCAGGCCATAGCCCTGTCCGTCATGCTTGTGGGCATCAGGAGCGCCCTGGGCAGCGACGAACTTCTGATTATTATCATCAGCCTTGCCGCCGGTGCCCTGATCGGCGAGTTCATCGGTATTGAGGCGTATCTCAAGCGGCTGGGAGATTTTCTTGAGAGCCGGTTTTCAAAACCCGCCTCAGGGCAGCCAAGCATTTCAACGGCTTTTGTGACCGCTTCCCTGCTGTATTGCGTGGGCTCCATGGCCATTGTGGGCTCCCTTGAAAGCGGGCTGGCCGGTAACCATGAAACCCTGTTTGCCAAGGCATTCCTGGACGGGATTACCTCTATCATCCTCACTGCGTCCCTGGGGGTGGGGGTTGCCCTGTCCGCCGGCGCCGTCTTCCTTTACCAGGGCACCATCACCATGGCGGCAGGGGTGATGAAACCCTACCTGCTGCCGGCAGTGGTGAGCCAGATGTCGGCTACCGGCGGCCTGCTCATCCTGGCGCTGGGACTTAATATGCTCAGGGATAAAAAGATTGCCGTGGGAAATATGCTGCCGGCTATTTTCCTGCCGCTGATCTATTACCTGGCAACCACCCTGATTTAAGAGACCGGCCACCGGGCCGGAATGTAAACCCTTGGAGGAAAAGAACATGAGCGAATTACCAATACCGGAGGGTATTCAGGGAGATCCCAATGCCCTGGAGATGCTCCGGGTATGGATCGGAAACCGTGATATCCAGGTCTCCATGCTGCTGGGCATGTGGGAACAGGCATCTGAGAATGACATAGATGAAAGGGAGGCCTGGGGCGAACTGCTGGCAGACCTGATCCGCCATATTGCAAACGGTCTGACCCAGAGCCACGACTACAATACAACAGCCTCTGAAATGCGGATTGCCAACGCCATACTCACCCATCTGGGGCATGGCGCCAATACTGTTGAGGGCGGGATCAAACCCTGATTTAAAGCCATGCCGGTAAATATATCCCGATTTATCAAGATACTTAAGGAGGAGGTGGCCGGATACCAGGTGCCTGTGGTGGATCTTATCGCGGTTCAGACCCGGTCTCCCTTCAAGGTGCTGGTGGCGACCATCCTTTCGGCAAGAACCAAGGACGAGGTAACGGCAAAGGCATCGGAGAGGCTTTTCAGGGAGGCGCCGGATGCAGACCTGCTGGCAGGGCTGTCCCGGGAACGTATCGAGAAACTTATTTTTCCCGTGGGGTTCTATAAATCCAAGGCCGGATACCTGGCAAAACTTCCCGGGGCCCTGGAGAAATTCGGCGGAAAGGTGCCGGAAACCATTGACGAACTGGTGACCCTGCCCGGGGTGGGCCGGAAGACCGCGAACCTGGTCCGGGCCGTTGCCTTTGACAAGGATGCCATCTGCGTGGACACCCATGTGCACCGGATCATGAACATATGGGAGTATGTGGACACCAAAACCCCTGAAGAGACCGAAAAGGCCCTGAGAAAAAAACTGCCAAGGAAGCACTGGAAGGAGATCAACGGGATACTGGTGGCTTTCGGCCAGGGTACCTGCCGTCCGGTGGGGCCCCATTGCTACAGGTGCGTACTGGAGCCGGAGTGCCCCCAGAAGGGCGTGACCCCGCGAAAAACAAAACCCTGAGGGATGGCGGAATCCCTGTAATCTTTGAAAAAATCGGGCCTCGCGGATTTTTCCGTTTCATTTAAGGGCGAAAAGACTTATTATAGCAATAAGTTTTTTGACACGGCTTTTATCAGGCATTATCCTTAAACAGCAATTAGGGATCGCGCAAAAATAACTTCACCTAAATCTGTTTATAAAAACCCTTAAAACATCGGGTATTTTGCAAACAGAATGTGAACTGATTCTTACGCGTTCCCTTAGTACGAATTCACCGATTTCTTCTTTACCATTTCTTTACTAAAGGAGGCTTTCATGATTGGAATCATCGGCAGCGGTAATGTGGGTGCCAACACAGCATTTTTCCTGGCTGAAAAAGGGGTGGATCATGTCACCCTTTACGATGTCCAGGAAGGCCTGGCCAAGGGCAAGGCACTGGATATGATGGAGGCGGCCCCCATCCGGGGCTACAGGACCACCATCCGGGGAACGGACAATCCCGATGAGGTGCTTGACGCGGATATCGTCATCCTTACAGCCGGTTCCGTGAGAAAACCGGGGATGAAGAGGGATGCGCTTTACCAGGAAAACAGGCAGATCATCGAGGGCTATGCCCGGAAGATCACCAACATGGATACAAAGGTGATTATCGTATCGGAACCCCTGGATGTGATGACCACCATATTCGCGGAAAAATCGATTCTGCCCTCTTCACAGATACTCGGCCTCGGCGGGCTCCTGGATGCCACCCGCCTCCGGTTTCTCATCGCAGACGAATTAAAGGTGTCCATGGAAAATGTGGCCGCCCAGGTTGTGGGGCGTCATACCGATGATATGATACTGCTCAGGGACTATTGCTGCGTTTCCGGCATGTCCATTGACAATTTTCTTTCAGAGGAAAAAATAAAAGAGCTTTTTGAGCAGACCAGGCAGGCCGGTGCACTGATCGTTGAGATGGCCGGCCGGGCGTCGGCTTATTATGGTCCGTCAGCGGTTGCCGCAGAGCTTGCCGAAGCCATTACCCTTGACACGGGCAGGGTGTTGTCCGTGTCCCAGGTGCTCAACGGCCAGTTCGGCATTGAAAAGGTGGCCCTGTCCCTGCCGGCCCTTATCGGGCGTAACGGGATAAAACAGGTTGTGGAGCCCACGCTGACCAGCGGGGAAATCGAAACCCTGAAACAGTCTGCCCGACTGATCACCCAGACCATAGAGGAGGCCAGCCATGCATAAAGTATCCATTATCGGCGCCGGCCACGTGGGGGCCACTGCCGTTTATTATATCGCTGAGAAGAACCTGGCCGACATTGTCATGGTGGATGTGGTGGAGGGACTTCCCCAGGCCAAGGCCATGGACTATCTCCACGCCTCACCCATGAGGAAATACTCGGTCCATATTTCAGGGACAAACGATTACAGCGATATCGCAGATTCCGATGTTGTTGTCCTGACCGCAGGGATTCCCCGGAAGCCGGGCATGGACCGGATGGACCTGATGAAGATCAATGTGGATATTGCTAAAAAAGCAGCCCAGGCCATTGCGGAGTATGCGCCCAACGCCATTGTGATCGTGGTGTCCAATCCCCTGGATATCATCGCCATGACAGTTCTCCAGGAGTCCGGATTCGCCCTCAAGCGGGTGATGGGCATGGCCGGGGTCCTGGATGCCACCAGGTTCAGGTATTTTATCGCTGAAAAGCTCGGGGTCTGGCCCGGTGACGTCATGGCCATGGTGCTGGGCGGCCACGGGGACAGCATGGTTCCCCTTGCCCGGTATACACGGGTGGGCGGGATCCCCGTGGATCAGCTCATTGAGCCGGATGATCTTGAAGCATTGATTGCCAGAACCCGCACCGGCGGCGGGGAGATCGTTGCCCTGCTCAAACAGGGATCGGCCTTTTACGCCCCAGGCGCCTCAGTGGCCAAGATGGTGGAAGCCGTTGTCAAGGATGAAAAGCGGGTGGCCCCGGTTTCAGCCTACCTGAGGGGAGAGTACGGGTACCAGGATATCTTCCTTGGTGTTCCTGTCCTGCTGGGGAAAAACGGGATTGAGAAAATCATTGAACTGGATCTTTCTCCCGATGAAAAAGCTGCCCTGGATGAATCCGCAGCAGCGGTCAAGGAAGGGGTGGATACGCTCCGCACCTTTTATTCGCCGGGATAATTCTGTTCATAGTCTCTGCCGCAGTCCGGAAATTATCCGGGCTGCGGCCTTTTACCGGTCAGCGGATAAGGTAAAATCCCAGGTTTTTTGCATACGGGGGCGGATTGTAAAAATCCCCCTGAATTGAATTCCCATCGGTCTTCCTGATGATGACCTGCCGCTTTATAACGGATCTTTTCAGGTCATCCAGGACAAACTGGACATCCAGGAAATCATTGGGGTGCAGCACCCCGGGTTTTTGTATTGTAAATGCGATGGCGTTCAGGGAGAGTTCTATCACCCGTATGGAAACGGATCGTCCTGTTTTGGGATGGATAAAATGTCCGACAAGGGACACGGATTTTCCACTGCCTTTCCTTTTACCCTGCCCGTCATCCGCACTTTTCCCCTCTTTTTCCACAAGGGGCTGAAGATTTTCTTCGATACCGGCAATGCGTCCGTCATTTTCATCCTGTTTTGGCGCGGCAAGATGCCTGTCCACCAGGTCTGTGAAGGTGCCGGTCTCTTCGCTGCTCAGGGTGTGATGGGCAATGGTGACGGATAAGGGGGGCAGCTTCCCTTTGGAAACAGCAAGGGAGACCGCATCCTCAATCCTGTCCTTTGTTTTTTCAGACCCGTCTGAATAGGTGAGGGGTAAAAGCATAAGAAAGATATTTTCCCCGTAACGGAAGAGAGTATCATCCCGGCGCTTTGTATTGTTTATAATCCTGACCAGGTCCCTCAGGCCTGCATCACGGGCCCGCTGCCCTTTTTCCCGAAGAAGCCTGCCAAGGTCATCAACGGTGATGATCAGCATGGAGAAAATACTGCCATAGCGGATTTTAAATTCAACCTTATTGCCGGCGGCCCGCTCAAAACTCCACCGGTTTTTTAGCCCGGTAAGAGCGTCTTTCGTGGCCAGGTTTGTCAGGGCCTGGGTATAGTAGGACCTTTCAATGGCTATGGCGGCGTATTCGGCAATGGAGGCCAGCAGGTCCATATCTTTTTTCCGGAAGAGGTCCTCACGGTTCCGGTTGATCAGCTGGATGACACCGAGGGTCTTGTCCCCGGTTTTCAGGGGGGTGCCGATAATGGACCGGGTCTGAAATCCGGTATGGGCATCCACCCGCCTGCTGAACCGCTTGTCCTTTGACACATCCTCAACAATCAGGGATTCTCCCGTTTCCATGATATACCCTGCAATGCCCTCTCCCTTTGGCAGTTTTGCACCCTGGAGCTTTTTTTTGTTTTCCCCCACCACAACGGAAAAAACCAGGTTATCCGCTTTGGGATCTTTAAGCAGGATGGACCAGTTCCGGGGATTAAAAATCCGTCCGATCTGGTACATGACAATATCAAGGACCTCTTTGACACTCTTTGCCCTGGCAAGGGGTTTCCCGAATTCGGATTCAAGGTAGCGGGCGCGGTCCCGGTCCGTGTCCCCGGCCTCGGGCAACGGGGTTTCCTCATAATAGTACCGTGTATTCAGCCTGGAGAGTCTGAGGTTGGCCCAGAGTAAATTCTCCTTGAGCTGGCCGGCCGAGGGAAATGCAAATTGGTAAAAGGCGGAGATATGTTCAACCTCCCGGTTCATTGCCTTGATGCACCTGATGATATCAATCTGATCCAGGTCCAGGATACGCTCTACCTCCGGGGCTAGGACGGGAGGCCGGATAAAGTCAAAGGAGCTCATGCCCTGGGTCCAGCAGATGAAATCCGCCAGGGATACAATGGAAATCAGCACTTTGTCCTCCGTGGAAAGGTCTGTATGGGCAAAGGGCTGATGATGGTATTTGACCGCGGCCACCAGTTTTTCAGGCAGGTTCCAGCCGGCACAGAAGTAGGCGCCGATGTCATCATGGCCGAGGCCGATGCGGGAGCGCTCACTTTCAATCACAAGGTCGGTGGTGGCGGACAGGGTCCGGATGAACTCGCCATAGTCCTCCTTTCCCTGGAGATCCAGAAAGAGTTTTCCCACGTCATGGAGGAGTCCCGCGATATAGGCCTCTTCCGGATTTCCATAGCCGGTTTCCCTTGCGATTTCCAGGCCCAGCACGGCAACGGCCAGGCTGTGCCGCCAGAAGAGAAGCCGGTCGAACTGCCCGGAACCGCCGTTCTTAAACATATGCTTGAACATGGAGACCCCGAGGGCCTGTTTCCTTACCTCATCCAGGCCCAGGAAGATGACTGCATCAGACAGGGTGGCCACCTTGCTCCCAAGCCCGTACATGGCTGAGTTGACAATTTTCAGGATCTGGGCGGAAATTCCCGGGTCTGTTTCCATTATCCCTGAAAGATCTTTAAGGGAGGCGGTTTCATCCCTGGATTTTTCAATCAGCTGTCTTGCTGCCTGGGGAAAACCGGGTAATTTTTCCTGATCCAGTTCCAGAACCTGCCTTATTTCAGATTCCGATGGTAAGTTCAGCCGGCTGTTCATTCCTGATTATCCTGTTTTTTTTGTGGGGCGCCTTAAGGAGCCATAACACCTCATAATACGCTTATTTCGGGACTTATGGCAAATAACAAAAATATGTTCCGTAAAAAGGAACCATGGGAAGGTCTCTTCCGCTGCAAGGTCAGGTGGGTGAGATATTCTTCTGGCTGATAATCTGCCGGATGCCTGCCTCCGGGCTGACACTGCCGGAGAGGATGCGGGCCATCATTTCGATTACAGGCGAGCGGCAGCCCAGCCGGCGCAGAAAATCCCGGGTGGGCAGGGCAGAGGCAAAGCTTTCGATTGTGGCCTGCTGCGAAATCACCCCTATGGCCTGTTCTGCGGTTCTGCCCCCTTGTACCTCCCTGACGAAGCGCTGTCCTGCATCAAAGTTACGGGTAAAGCGGAACAGGTGATAGTCGCTCATGGCGCCGCCTGCAATGGGCACCGAACGGAAGTTAAACGGCAGTTTTTGAAGCTGCCTAGCCAGGGGGTGGAATTTTTTTCTGAACTGAATGATAAATGCCGCCCGCTCAAATTCCGACAATCCCATGGTGGCGACGGTGGAGACGCTTGAACTGCCGAAGATCTCACTGGTCATACCCGTGGCCAGGGAATGGATGTTTTTCATGGGGCCGGCAAGGCTGAGTTTTCTCCGGTTAAACGTCTCATAGATGATGAGGTTGGACCCGGAAAAGAGCCGGGCAACACGGCGGGTATTTTCCCTGTACCCGGCAAGCTCCATCAGCATGGGATCGCCCAGGGCAAATTCAAATGCCAGGTTACCCCCAAGCGCCACCACCGATCTCCCCCCGAGTATGTGATCCATGATTTCATGGGGGAACTCCAGGCTTTCGGTCTCCATACCTTTGGAAACGGAAAGGATCTCACAGGATTCAAAGGCCGATCCCGGAACCCCTGAGGCCAGGATCTGTGTCAGCACCTGCCGGATCCGGTTTGAGGGGATGGCAGGGATGAAGAGCTGTTTCACTTTTCCCCTGAAGTTCCGGCTGAATTCCTCAAGGGAGTGAAAAGAGACATTTGCCGGCATCTGAATTTTTTCCTCCGGGCCGGGGCTGCCCGGGTTTTTTAGCTTTGCCTCCTGTATTTTGCCATGGAAAACGGCGTTTACCTGCCTGGTTGCCGCGGCTTCCTCAACTTTGGCATTGTCCCGCATCACAAACAGGAAGGACAGGTCCGGGTGACGGTTGGCCAGGGTCCTGGTCAACGCCCATCCGAACCTGCCGCCGATGGTAACCACATCCGGGGTGCTGAAAATACTCATCTTTCTTCTCCTGCATATAAACCGGGATAGGTGAATGGTTAAGGTAAACCACGCTTTTGCGTATGGACATTATGGCAGGTCACCGTGCGGCGTCAACAATAATTAATCCCGGTGTCGCACAAAAAAAGACAAGATGTCGTGACGGAAGCTGCGGATATGAAAAACTGAAATCAGCAAAATCCTGAAACCACGTATCCCCCGGGACAAGAGTTTGTCCCGGGGGGATTTGCAGCCCGGATGCCTTATCTTTTACCCAATGAAAAGTTTTTCAATCCACCTTTCAGTAGGGAATGCTCAGTGGCAGTTGAAGAGATACCAAACATCGTTTTGGTCTTTGTGTTGATGATAATAGTTATTGTATAACCGCTGTCTTCCAACCAGGATATGAGGCGGATATCATCGGAAATTTGCGCAATTTCGGATACTTTTTCAATATGATGTTCTCCTTTAAAGAATATCAGGCCATTTAAACAGATGTTTTTTGATAAATAATCATCCGGTGCCCCCTTCCACAGAGGGCCTCCGGTGTTAATCTGCCACGGTGAAACGTTTGCCAAGGTGGGCAGGCGTCTCCAATTCATCGACAATGGCAACGGCAAAGTCTTCTGCACTGATTGAATGGCCGATGCATTCGTTTCCACCCAGACGGTAGGTGCCGGTGCGCTTCCCGGGTTCAATGACCGGGGGCGGGGATACCATGGTCCATTTAATAGTTTTCGAATCCCTGTAGAGTTCAAAAATGGTGGCAATTGTTGAGGCTTCCGGGTAATATTCCGGCGGAAAATCCGGGGTGTCCTTCAGGCATACTCCGTCAACCTCAAGGGAGCCGGCTCCCCCGACAATGAGTATGCGCCCGTCAGGTCCGGCTGCCATGAGGTCGCGGTGGGCCCGGAGCAGAGGTTCATGTGACCCTCCGCTGCGGTCCGGAGACACGGAAATAACCGCTGCATCACAGGATTCCACCAGGGACACAACATCACTTGTGGTATTAAGATCCACAGATAGAGCCTTGGCCGCGCCATCGGGCAAAACGCCCGACCGGCTGATTGAAATAACCTCATGCCCCCGCCGGGCCGCTTCTGCAACAACACGGGAACCAATCATGCCCGTTCCTCCGAAAACAACAATCTTCATAATATAAACTCCTTTGTTAAATTTGATTGAGTTTCACTTTGATGCTATACTCAAAAGTCCCTTTTAGAGACCAGGTAAAATTTAGAGATCATTGCAGGGCGTGTCAACAAGGCACCTTTAAGTGCCCCGGTTACCTGAAGGTGACTTTTTTGCCACCACAGCCTCAACGCTTTAAAAAAATTTCAGGAGATGAGATGAAAAAAGAGGAGGATTTAAAAAATTGCCCGGTACGTCAGATTCTTGACCGGATCGGAGATAAGTGGAGCACCCTTATCCTTTTAAATCTGAAAAACGGAACCAAGCGTTTTTCCCAGTTGAACCGGGAGATTACCGATATTTCCAAAAAGATGCTGACCCAGACCCTCCGCAGCCTGGAAAGGGACGGGATGATTACCCGGACGGTCTACCCGGAGGTACCGCCACGGGTGGAATACGATCTGACCAGCCTCGGCCGCATTTTCCAGGAGTATATTGATGTCCTGGTGAAAGCTGCAGACACCCATATGCCGGAAATCCTACAATGCAGAAAAAAGTATGACCGGATCCACGGATCCAAGGGGTAAAAAGTGCAGGGAGGTTATGTAGGGCTGGAATTAAGAATAATGGTTCCAGAAAAGGCAGTGATACATTGGTCAGGTTCGGCTTCAAAGGAACGCCGAACCTGGGGCAGGTTGAAAAAACTATCCGTTGTACTGGGTTTTTGCTGCAATATCTGCCGGGGTATAGGCCTGCAGCACCGCTTTGATCGCATCCGGGGTGCCGGGCTGTTCAAACGGCGAATCCATAAACATCAGCTTGATTTTAAAGGAGGGGCACAGCGCCTTGTCCAGGGCATGGGAAATAAAGTCCGCAACCATGGCGGCCGGGATCATGTGGCCCGGATTTTCCCTGTCTTTGAGGCGTTGCCCCACGCTGACCACAGGGGTCCTGAGAGTCGCGGCATCCACGACGCAGCGGTCGGAGTTTCCGGCCACGGCCCGGCAATGGGTCATGGCGGCAGGGATCTGGTCTTCATCTTTTATAAAAATGACTCTGCCGGGGTATTGGGCAACCAGCCGGTCCAGCTGGCGTTTCATGATCTGTCCGAACCCGCTCTCACCGGGATTTTCAACAACCAGTTTAAAGGCATCGTACTTTGGGTTTGCCAGGGCATCTGTCAGGGACTGCATCAGGGCTGCATTCCGTGATCCGATGGACCGGTCCGGTACCATGGAGATGAAAATGAACTCATCAGCCGGGTCCATGCCCATGGACATGCAAAAGGCCTCTTTATCCGGAATCTCTCTGCTGAGCAGGTTGTAGGCGGCAAGGGCGCCCACGTTGAATACCCTGTCCGGATGTTCGCCAAATTCCGTTGCCCTTTTGCGGTAGGTTTCCGTGGCAGTGAAATGGAGGTTGGCTATTTTGGTGATCCCGAACCCGTATGCATCATCCGGGACCCCGTAATCGGATTCTCCCCCCTGGATATGGGCCACCGGGATATTGTTCAGGAAAGCAGCCACAGCAGCGGAGAAGGTTGAGATGCTGTTACCGAAAAGGACAACGATCTCAGGATCAATGGCGTTGAATGCTGCTGCATAGGCCCTTTGTTCCTCATCTGCAGATTTTTCCCTTTTGTGTGCGCCGCCGGGATTCACAAAAATTTCAAGGGACTCGTCAGCAGCCGGTCCCTGGTCTTCAACACAGGTGAAGTTCAGTTCAATGTCATCGCTCTTATACCGGTCCGTGGACAGAACCGTCAGTGAGACTGCCTCATCGGCCTTGAGCATTGTAATTAACGGGGTGAGATAACCATTGTTTTTCAGGCTGTCCGTGATGATACAGATTTTATTCATTGAAACCCTCTTGCGTCATGCATTATCCGTGTTGTGGGAAAAAATTTCCGCTTCAATCCATGTGAGCATGAAAAACTGCATGATCTGTGCCGGAATGCATTGCCTGATATTTTGCAGTCGTTCTCAAATGGTTTTTAAGAACATATCTTTATTATCTGCCATAAGTTGTGGCTTACAGGGAACAGAGCGTATATAAGGATAGGCAGATAAAAATTCATATTACAGAAAGGAAGGGACAGACATGAAGAAGCATAATTGCAGGACCTGCGGTTTCCGGGCAAAATATGACAGGAACCCCGGCTCGATTCTGGGCCGGTTATGGCGTTGGCATGCCGGTTGGTGTCCGGGCTGGAACGGGTATATGAAGTCTTTGCCTGAAGAGGAACGGCAGCAGCTGGCAAAGGACTACAAGATGGCAAAGTTTTTATAAAGATTTTTACCCCCTGATAACGGGTTTTGGCGGGGGACCTTTTATAGGTTGTAAATAAGGACTTACTCTTTTTCAGTTTTCTCTTGACACTCATCTGATGAGTGTCATATGAAAGGGGGATCACACAAGAAGGAGAGGGGAATGACCATACCGCTAAAGAAGATTACTGCGTCGGAAGCTGTGGTGGAACATCTTAAAACACGGATTCGCTCCTGTGAATTCGGGCCTGGTGAAAAACTGCCCAGTGAGCAGGCCCTTCTCAAAGAGTACGATGTCAGCCGCCTTACCCTGAGGGAGGCCCTGGCCAAACTTGCCGCCTGGGGCGTCATCCGGGTCCGCCACGGCAAGGGGGCCTATGTCAGTGAATCCATTTCCGTCCCGGCCCTGGATAACGTGCTCATCCCCATGTTTCCCCAGATCAACGCCGACCGGATGAGCGATCTGGTGGAGGCAAGAAACACCATTGAATCCGAAATCGCCGCCAAGGTGGCTGAGAACAGAACAAGCAACGATATCAGGAAACTTCAGGACCTGCTGGAGTTCAACGCCAGGGAGATCACCAGTGCAGAGGCATTTGCCGACAGGGACTATGCCTTTCACCTCACCCTGGTCCGGATGGCGGGGAATGATTTTTTCCTATCCATGTACCAGGCCCTGAACATGCAGATCCGCTCATTTCTGGTCCAGTATGCCAAAAGTGTCATGGACTGGGAAGAAGCCCTGGACCGGCATACCCCTATTTTAGAGGCAATCATCGGAAAAGACCGTGAAAAGGCAAGATTCCTGGCCCGGGAGCATGCCAGGATCTGTGCATCTTATATCCGTACGTACAAGGAGGGGCCCGACCTGTAAGCCTGTCCGGGAATTTTCCCGGGGCAGAAAGATAAATTATTATTAACGGCATACCTTAGGGATCGCGTAAGAATTAGTTCACATTCTGTTTGCAAAATACCCAATGTTTTAAGGGCTTTTATAAACAGACTAGGTGAAGTTATTTTTGCGCGGTCCCCTGGCCAAGGGGAGAGAATCAATGGAGAGAACGATGGTGTGGGTGACTATCTTTATGGCTGTCCAGACCGGTATGCCAGCAGCCAGGATTATTTTCAGGCCCGTTGCAGGGTCCGCCGCCCGCATGGCCGCCAGGCCGGGAAGGGATTTATACATAGAAACACCTGTTTGGAACTGAAATAAAAAGGAAGAACCTATGGAAAACGTATTAAACGGCATCGAAGAGATTACCCTGATGGGCCCCGGCCCCTCCTGCGTACACCGGTCTGTACTGGATGCCATGGCAAAGAGCACCCTGGGCCACCTGGATCCCAAGTTCATCAGCATCATGGATGCCATGAAAGACCAGATGAAAACCCTGCTGCACACGGACAACAAGCTTACCATACCGGTGTCCGGCACCGGTTCAGCCGGTATGGAAACCTGCTTTGTAAACCTCATTGAAAAGGGCGATCCCGTACTGATCCTCATCAACGGGGTGTTCGGCATGAGAATGGAAGATGTGGCCACCCGCCTGGGCGCTGATGTGGATACCCTTGAGTTTGAATGGGGCACCCCTGTCATTGTGGACCGGGTCAAGACCAGGCTGGCTGAAAAATCCTATAAAATCGTGGCTGTTGTCCATGCGGAAACCTCAACCGGGGTTATGAACCCTGTACCTGAAATCGGCGCCCTGCTTAAGGATACCGGCGCTCTCTTCCTTGTGGACGCCGTGACCTCCTTCGGGGGTATGAAGATCGATCTGGATGCCTGGGGCATTGACGTGATTTACAGCGGCACCCAGAAATGCCTGTCCTGTCCTCCGGGGCTTGCGCCCATCTCATTTTCCGACAGGGCGGTTGAAGCGGTTAAATCCAGAAAAACCAAGGTGCCCAACTGGTACCTGGACCTGACCATGATCATCAACTATTGGGAAGGGGCCACCCGGGCCTACCACCATACTGCGCCCATCAACATGCTTTACGGCCTTTACCAGGCCCTGTACCTGGTCCTTGAAGAGGGTGAGGAAAACGTCTACAGGCGCCATATGGAAAACCACCTGCGTCTGTCGGACGGCCTGAAAGACCTGGGCATTAACATGCTTGTGGACCCGTCCTGCCGCCTGCCCATGCTCAATTCCGTTCGCATCCCGGAAGGGGCAGATGATGCCGGTGTCAGGTCTGCCCTGCTCAAGGATCACAGGATTGAGATCGGCGCGGGCCTGGGCCCCCTTGCCGGCAAGATCTGGCGTATCGGCCTCATGGGCCACACGGCCCGGCCTGAAAATGTGGACAGGCTCCTGTCTGCATTGAAAACAGTGATTTAGATCCGGTTGACGGCCGCTGCTCAAAGCGGTAGTCTGTCAGACTGTTGTCCCGGCCGGACCTGCCCCTGTACAGGCGGGACCGGCCGGAATGAGGTCCCGAGCCCGGCTGATCCGCCATAAGGCTGATCATGAAGGGGGGAGTATTGTTCCTGATCCGGAACAGGGTCTTTAGGCCCGGTGCCAAATTAAAATCGCCCAAAATTTGAATTAGATTTAAACCGGGCGCAAAAAGCATCGAATTTCAATGGACGATTTATTTATGTTTTTGTGCCTTAAGGAATTGCGCAAAAATAAAACCCCGGACAGCCTGGGCTGTCCGGGGTTGGTTCGTTCAAAGGGGCTGTTTACTGCAGCTGCTCTCTCATGGTGATGTCGTGTTTACGTTCCTGAAGGGTTTTCTTGCCCAGTTTCCTGTCCTGATCCTCGGAATAGGGTGAGGCGCATACTTTTTTAAGCTTCTCGGTATTTCCTTCGATCCCGTGTTTTGCATCACCGGAAAGGCCTTCGATGCAACTATTATATTGTCTGTTCAGTTTCCGTTTTACTTTGAATTCATTGTGGCGTCTGACTGCTCTGTCTTTCATAAGCAGGCTCCTTTCATATAATAGTGTAAACGAAAAAATGTTACTCAAGACCCCTTTGTAATCTGGTTAACAAAGGTTGCGTCTTAGAGAAAACATTAAACAGTTTTTTCAGGTTTGGCAAGAGGTGAAAGTAAGAAAGTTTGCAATAGCTTAAATTTGTAAAGATGGCTAATTTCGAAGGGTAAACAGAATTATTGCACCGTGATTTACAAAAGTCCAGCGGAAAAATCACTCCGGTTGAAATTTGCCGGGGTGAAATCGGCAACCCGGGCCCGAAAATGCGGACCCGGGTTGATATCACAGCGGTTTAAAGCTTGAAATGGCGCACCTGGTCGGTCAGTTCATCGGAAAGGCCTGAGAGCCTTCCGGCGCTGTCCTGGACCTGCTGGCTGATGGCGCTCATCTCCACCGTTGCCTGGTTTACCTCGGAAATATCGCGGGTCACCTCTCCGGACACCGCCGATGTCTGGTTCACACTCTCATTCACATTCTGAAGACTCTGGGCTGCCTGGGATACATTACTGGAGATCTCCCTGGTGGTGGCGGTCTGCTCTTCAATGGCAGTGGCCACTGTGGTGACAATGGTGTTGATCTCTTCGATAATGGTCAGGATGGTTTCAATGGCTGTGACCGAATCCCGGGTGGTGGTCTGGATTCCCGTGATTCTGCCGCTGATATCGCTGGTGGCTTCGGCCGCTTCCTGGGCCAGTGCCTTGATCTCCGAGGCCACCACGGCAAATCCCTTGCCCGCATCACCGGCCCTGGCCGCTTCAATGGTGGCGTTCAGCGCCAGGAGCCCGGTCTGCTCCGATATATTTGATATGGCATCTGTCACCTTGCTGATCTCAGTGGCTGCCTGGCCCAGTTCATTGACTTTTTCCGAGACCTTGCTGGCCTCTTCCACTGCCCTGGCCGTGGTCTCACTGCCAAGGGCCGTGTTCTGGGAGACTTCCTGGATAGTGGAGGACATCTCTTCCGCAGCGGAAACTATGGTCTGGATGTTGACCGTGATCTCCTGGGTGGCAGAGGCAACGCTGGACATATTGGAACTCATCTCATCCGCTGCCCCGGAAACGCTGTTGGAGTTCCTGGCGGCCTGCTCCGAGTTTTCCGCGATCTGGCCAGCCACCCCGGATAATTCCACGGACGAGGAAGAGAGGGTTTCCACCCCGTCCCTGACATTTGTGAACATCAGGCGAAGCTGGTGGGCCATCTCCATCATAGACCCGTAAATACCGGTTCCCGAGTTCTGCTCCCCCATCAATGCCATGGTAAAATCACCTCCGGCAATCCCGGACATGGCAGCCTCTACTTCCCGGGGCTCTCCCCCGACCTGCCTGAGAACGTTTCTGGTGATCAGGCCCCCCAGGATGATACTTATGATAAGGGCGGTGATTCCGACTGAACTCATAAGGACGATTCCCTGTTTTTCCAGCTTTTCCGCCTCAATGGCCGCGGCTTCGGTAAAGGCCTCTATTTCATAGAGCAGTTCAATGAGTTCGTGGTCCAGTTCCTCTTCTTCCTTTTCAATGATTGTTTCCAGCTCCGCTATCCTTGCCTTGGCAGCAGCAGATGTCGAATCGCCGGTAAGCAGGGCGAACAGCTCTTCCGCGTGGGCTTCGTAATCTTTATGCTCTTTTTCAATTGTTTTCAGTTTTTCCAGAATATGTTCAAACTCCTTTTTCGCCGCTGGATTTTCGGTTCCCACGATATTCTCTGCAAGCAGCTTCTTTCCCTTGACCAGTTCGTCATCCACCTTAAGGCTGAACTCTATGAATTTTGCCCTGGATGCTTCAAAAGAGGATAAATGTCCCTCAAGCATCTGGCGGAATGCACGTTCAAACCAGACCGCGCTTTCCAGCTGGTGAATGGTTATCTCGGTTAAAAGTTTGGTAATGGGAATGTCCTGGTTGGTGATCTCCTCTATTTTGGTACCGATTCCCGCCATGCGGTGAACCCCGATACCTGCGGTAATTGCCAGCAGAAAAACCATGGAAATCACCAGAAGAATCATCTGGGTACGAAATTTTAAGGATGCCTTGGATAGTCTCGTCATTGTCCGTTCCTCTCTGAAATTATGAATGGATCAGAATCCTTTCCCCAGCCAGTGAGTGCCAGGATGAGCCGGAGCGCGTTTATCAGCAGAGTCGATATCAGGCAGGCGGAAAGCCGGTTCACTCAATGGCGATTTTCCGGTTGTTTCGTAAGCTGGGTTAAGGAAACATTGAATGATGATATATAATAATACCATGCTGCCATCAATACAAGGGGAATTTTTGTAAATGGAAAGGGGTTTCCACGCCAGGGGCATGGCAAAGGTCATCTGTTTTTTTGACCCGCCCAAAAATATCCCCCAAACGGGTGATGTATTTTGTTAAAGTTTCATTTACGACTGTATTTCCACAGGCTAAACTTAAACCTTTGACATAGAGGAACCGGAATATGAGAAAATGTACAGGGAATAATACCCGGGAATGGGATGCAGACGCAATTTTCGATGTGACTTGCCCGAACTGCGGAAATCCGGTTGAATTTTTCAAAGATGAAATTACCCGGTATTGCCCCCGATGCCGTAAAACAGTCTATAACAATCGAAAAGATTACGGGTGTGGGCAGTGGTGCTCATCTTCATCATCACATATGAGAAATTTCTGCCCGAAGTTTAAAAGGTCAAAAGACCGGTTTCACGGACACAGGTTTTTGTAAACAGACCAGGTGAAATTATTTTTGCGCGATCCCTAAGTATATTGACACGGATGTCCTGTAAAATTATAAATGGGTATAGCCTGTATCTTAAAACGTGTCAGCAACCCCTTGAAAAAGGCATTACCATTGCCGTCCGTTGAGGTGTAAAATGAATCGCCGCGAATTCGTTAAACAGATTGCTTCGGGTGCTCTTTTATCGGGTATCCCATCCATTGGCATCCCCCTTAAAAAAAGCTGGGGTGCACAGTCTTCCACTTACGATGCCGTTATAATCGGGGGAGGCTTAAGCGGGTTGACCGCTGCTGTAGGATTAAAGGATTACAATATCCTTATCCTTGAAAAAGAAGGGGCCATGGGCGGGCGTATCGTTTCGAAAACCTGGGAGGGATTTTCCTATTCATTGGGGGCTTCCTATCTTGGGAAGCCTGACAGTGAGATGCTGGATTTTTTTGATGCCATCGGGCTGACTTCAAAACCGTTCCCCGTGCCCCCGCCCCAGGATGCCATCGGGTACCAGGGCAGGATTTATCCGGAAGACTACGCTGACCAGGCCCTGGGATCGTTAAAGGCTGTTCAAGATTATGTCAGGATCACATCAGATCTTTTCAGGCTTGCCGAAGAAGGGATTGCAGAGGCGGTTTATGATGTGGACATTAAGGGGTTGCGGTCATTCTCACATCTTGACCAGATCAGCGTCAGGCAATGGCTTGAACAGAACAACGTCCATCCTGTTGTACAAAAATTATTCAATATCGAGAACCGCGGATTGTTCGGCGCTGCTAACGAAGACGTGAGCCTTCTGTACAATATACCGGAGATGGCGTTCAACTTTTATGAAGGGGACGAGGTGCCGGACCGGTTTGAAGAAAGAGCCCTGCCTGATTTTCACCAATACCGTTCCGGGGGGTATTCAGGGGAGAAAAGCCTGTGGACGTTTACCCACGGAATGATTGAAATTATATGGGCCATTGAGAACCAGAGAAAGCTGAGAAACAGGCAAATCACCGGTGCAACAGTCCAAAGCGTGGCTGTGAATCCTGATAAGACGGTTGAAATCGTATATAAGAAATCAGGCCGGACATATACCGTTAAATCCTATGCAGTTATTTTGGCGACCCCTGCCCCCATAACGCTGGACATTGTCAAAAACGGATTTTCAGATTCCGTCACGGGATCACTTCAAAAAATCACCTATTCACCTTATATCACCATGGGGATATTTATGGACAGGCGCCTGTTCCGCAACGCCTGGAACATTGCCTGCCTGGATACTGTATTTTCCACACTCAACGATGCTGTGAGAACCCATGTGGACTACGATTACGGCGGGAAGAGTATTCTCGGTGTTGCCGTGCCCCCGAAATCATCAAAAGACAGGTCTTATTTCAACAAAAGCGACCATGAATTATTTACCGAAGTTCTCCGGGACATAGAACGGTATTTTCCAAAGGCCTCCGGCCGTGTACTGGGGAGATACATCCACCGGTTCACCCACGGCTTCCCGGTTTTCATGCCCGGTTATATGTCAATTCTAAGGTCGATTCACAATGATCTCTCAACCAGTGGCCCGCTCTTCCTGGCAGGGGATTATACGGTTTACCCGACACTCGGCGGTGCCGCCATAAGCGGGGAAAGGGCATATGAAAATGTTGAAGAGTATTTTGATGCATTGTGAGTACAAGAGGCCGCCATATGTCTAAACTGAATATCGGGCGGCTTTTATTTTTTACCGGACTGCTCATGGGGCTTACTTTTTCTCTCTCTGCTGTGACCGCCCTTTTGGGTGGTGTGCTTTTAATCCTGGGCCTTATTGTGCTTTTCAGCAGCAGGGATCAGGCTGCTGCCGAATACAGCCGCATGGAAAAAGCCGAAATCCGGAAACGGGAAAAAAGGGCCCGGACGGAAAAAGAGCGGCTGTCCGCCGGATTATGGGGGGACTGGGAGTCCTTTACCCAGCTCAGGATCAAAGATAAGGATCAAATGGAATTCCGCAGTACCGTCCCGGCCTGTATGCTGATGGCCTTGATACTTCTCCTGGCCGGGGCGGATGCCCTGGTTTTCGGGCTTGTATGGCCGGAAACCGACCGGCGGTCCGGCATAACAGCCCTTGTTTTAACCCCTGTCCTCTTTTTGGCCGGCAGGGGGGTGAACATATATGGAAAGGATCATTATGTTGAGAAATGGCTGGGATGGGTGTACAAACCCGTGTTCAAAACACGGATTGAAGGGGTTCAGCTCAGCCGTGTTGAAATCAACCGGAAACTGGGGCCAAAGCCCGGAGAGGCCGATGTGGGCCGGGATGTATCTTATCCGTTACTGCTGGTGACCCGGCAGGAAAAGAAGATTCATTTGAAAAACTGTGTTTCCCTCAAGGAAGCCGGCACCCTGGGTAAAGAGATCTCCGGGATGCTTAAAATCCCCCTTGAAAACAGAACCAGAGAGAAGGTGTCTTCAGTTTCAGGAGGTAAGCGGAGCAATACCCGGGACCCCCTTTATTCTGGCCAACCCGCGAACCGGAAGTTGAGTGTCCGGGAGCTGAAATCCTATGTTGAAGCGAACATCAATGAGCTGGCCGATCTCCAGTTCCCTGACAACAGGGGGCTTGAATGGACCATAAAGGGTTTCAGCCGGCTCAATGACCGCCTCTGTGTCGAGGTGGAGCCCGGCTCTGATGAAGCAGGATATCCGAAATTCTTATTTGTCATAGACCAGTTGAAAAATAATATGGTGGATATTGTCGTGGTTTACGGGTTTGAGCAGGGGAAATTCAGAAAATTGTCCGCCCGGTACGGGTTTTCAATGAAATATCCCGGGCAATTGGATGAAACAGATACTCTTTAACGGAACGGCACACCGCCTCGGGCACCTGAAAAAACCGTCATGCAACAACCAAACAATGACAGAGGAGGGGAGTATGCGCAAAGCCATAGATATCCATTGTCACTTTAACAAGTTTGACACAATGCCGGACAGGTACACGGTTCATCTGATCGGCAACCAGTTTCCCTTTGCTGAAAAGCATTTGACCGAGACCTGTATTAAAAACAAGTCCCTGGTAAACCATATTCTGTTTAAGTCTGTACCTGTGATTTCGAAAAAGTTCAAATACCTGGACCGGCTGATCAATTCGCTGCGGGTGGGAAACTTCTGGGGAAAGGACGGGGTGCTTCATACCCTGGTCAGTCACGGCGAGTATATGATCCGCAGGGATTATATGGCTGCGAAGCACGGATCAAAGCGGCATGATGTGGTGGCGTATACCCCGCTGATGATGGATTTTATCACGGCCGGCAATATAGAGGAACTCAGGCGTGAGCACGGGGCAATGCCTTTTCTGCTCCAGGTGTATGAGCATGCGGTCATGTCCAGGTATTATCCCTGGCAAGTGTTTCCCTTTTTCCATTTTCATCCGGAACGGGAGGGGGTGGTCTCCCTGATGAAACAGGCGGTTGAAGAGCAGGGATTTGTGGGGATAAAGATCTATCCGGCCATGGGGTTTTACCCGGATCCTGCTGATCCCAGGCATACAGATGAAAAGGTGAGGAAAAACCTGGTCGCCCTTTACGGATATATCCGGGAGATGGCGGGAAAAGGGATTATCCTGCCCATTACCACCCATGCCCAGTACAGTGCAACCCAGGCCGTTGACCTGGAAATGCATGAAACCAGGGAATTCACGGATATAGCAAACTGGAAGCGGGTGGTCCGGGACTATGATCTGAAAATCAACTTCGGCCATTACGGGGGCATGGATTTTTTAAGGGACCCCAATGACCCGAAGCATGAGCGTGCCCGTGAGTTCTCCCTGGCGTGCCGGGAACATATCCAGGGCCTGATGAGGGAACTTAACAACGGGAAAAAACGGGTATTTGCAGATTGTTCCGCCCACAGCCCCATGGACGATAATTCAGAGGCCTATATCCGGCAGGTGGACCTGGATCTCCGGGATGAGAAGCTCCTGCTCATGTATGGCACGGATCTGCCTGTGGTGACTGTCAACACCCTGAACAACGACTATATCCGGGCCTATGACAGCGGTATCACAGGTGAAAAGGCCAAGGACCGGTTTTTCATGTCCAATGCCCTGGCCTTTCTTTTTGAAGACGGGAAAATACCCCGGTTGCGGACTGATTTCCTTAAACAGGCCTATGGCGGAAACGGTGTGGGACCGGATCCGGCGGATGTTTCAAAGGTGTCATGGGTAAAACCGGACGGCCAGGGCGGTTTCCGGGTTGATCCGAAATACCTGTGATGCATACAGGTCATGTTCAGGGCAGCCGCCGGTTTGTAGCCATTGTTAACACGGGGTTCAATCTAGCCGTAACAGCCGTTTTTAAATGCCGAGGTTTTTCCCTGGCAGGCGGTCTTGGCCAGGTGTATGACAAAAGTGCTCCAGGCATAGGCCTGTGCCGCAGAAAACAGTTTACCTATGGGGACTTTGCTGAATACGATTCGGGATCAGGGTAACTTGGTTTGAGCCGCCAATTATCTTGGCGGCTGTTATTCCCTTTGCTTAAAAGCTTTCGGACGCGGCACGGTTAACCTTGTTTGAGCCTGTCAGCGGCTTCTTCCGGCGTCATTATCCTTGCCTCTATGATCACCCGCCCCCAGCCGTTGCAGTCCAGGCCGACATCATCGCAGTGGCCGGCGGCATAGAGGGGCAGGGGGTCCAGGCCTTCCCACACCCTTTCCTGCAATATCCACATCATCCGGGTCATGGGAGGCATCAAAAAGGGGCAGAGCCTCGGAGTGCTGTTTTTTAAATCCATGGCACCGCCGTTGGGGAAGAGGTAAAAATCCCCCGCTTTGTGCCCGGCAACACACCCGTGGGACCGGCTGACCTCAAAGATCACGGCTATCCGGCCGATGGCCTCCAGCCTCCCGAGGATTTTCCGGGTTCTGGGCTGTTTCATGAACCGGGCCATTTCACTGTCTGAAAAACCGGTAAGCTCAGATACCATTGCCGTTATTCCGTTTGTACTGGGTGGGGCCTGTTTCATCTGCTTTCCTCCTCTCTTGGTTATGGGATTTGCAGCCATAGTATCCCGGCCGATTCTGAATAAACAGGCCCATAAGCGACAATTAAGGCCGGGATTGCGACAATCTTTTCCCCTGACTTGAAATTTGCGCCCCGATCCATTACCACTTCATCTATGAACTCCGTTATGAGAGGACCGGCAGTCTTATGAAACATGTTACCATTTTGGGATTGGATATTTCGTCAGGAACAATGATTACAGGGCCCCTGGACCTGTTCCACCTGTCCGGCAGGCTGTGGAACGGAATATTCGGCCTGGATGAGACCCCGTTGTTTGAGGTTGAGATCGCCAATTCAGACCTGGCCCCGGTTAAATGCACGGGCAGCCTGTCCATCCTTCCCCACAAAAAGCTAACGGAAATCCACCGGACAGACCTGATTCTCATCCCTTCTGTCCTGGATATTGACCAGACATTGTCCCGTCATCCGGATGCCGTTCCCTGGCTCCTTGCACACTATAAAAACGGGGCACAGATCGCAGCCATGTGCACGGGTACCTTTGTCCTGGCTGAAACAGGGCTCCTGGACCATAAGACCGCCACCACCCACTGGGGGGTGGTGGATGGGTTCAGGCGGCGGTATCCCCGGATAAACCTGGTTCCGGAACGGCTGATCACGGACGAGGGGGACCTCTACTGCTGCGGTGCCTCAAATGCCTGTTTTGACCTGTCGCTCTACCTGATTCAAAAGCTGGCCGGCAGGGAGGCTGCCCTGCAGATCGCAAAGGTGTTTATCTGCGATATGGACCGGACCCACCAGTCCGAATGGGCGGTGTTCCGTTTTCAGAAATCCCACAAGGATGACCTGGTGCTGGCAGCCCAGGTGAAGATGGAGAAATCTTACGGCAGCATAGATTCCATCGAAGAGCTGGCCCGCAGTATCGGCATGGGCAAGCGGACCCTTGAGCGGCGGTTCAAGGCGGCAACGGGGGATACCCCCCTTTCGTACCTTCACCGGCTGCGGGTGGAGGCTGCCAAACGGATGATGGAAACGGAAAACCTGACCTTTGACCAGATCACCTGCAGGGTCGGGTATGAGAGCCCGGGGTATTTTCGCCGGATATTCACCCGGATCTGCCATATCAGTCCCGGGGCCTACCGCAGGAAATGGGGGCCTTCGCCCTTTGATAAAGGCATTGTTACCTAAGAGATATTTCGCCCCTGTCCTGCAGAAAAATCGTATTGTGGTTTACAAACCCGTGAATAATCCATAGATTTAGTATAATCAGGTTTACTATAATCGTCTGACAATCAGAAATTATATCCCGGAAAAATTTCGATAAATGTTCGGGTCAGGACAGGATATGGATATTTTGGTCTTTACCGCGGGATTCGCATTGATCGCCCTGGCGTCAAAGCAGATGGGGATGAGCCTCAGAAAAACGGGCCTGCCCCTGATAAGCGCATTTCTGTTCACCGGGATCATGGCCGGCCCTTACGTGCTGGGAATGATCACAAAAGAGGCGGTTGACACCCTGGGGTTTGTGGATGAAATCTCCCTGGGATTTATTGCCTTTGCCGCAGGCGGGGAACTCTATTTAAAAGAGCTGCGCAGCAAACTGCAGAGCATTGCCTGGATTACAGCAGGGCTGGTCATCTTTACATTCAGCCTGACCGCGGCCACCTTTTATCTGGTGTCCGGTCATATCCCCTTTATGGCGGGAATGCCCCAGCCCGCAAAGGTGGCCGTGGCCATCCTGGCAGGGGCCATCCTTGTTGCCCGGTCCCCTTCATCAGCCATCGCCATTGTCAATGAACTCCGGGCCAAAGGCCCCTTCACCCAGACAGCCCTGGGGGTTACCGTGATCATGGACGTTGTGGTCATTGTGCTGTTTTCCGCCAATTCCTCTATTGCAGATGGCCTGCTGACGGGACTCCGGTTCAACTTCTGGTTTATCGTCCTCCTTGTTTTTGAACTGGGGGGATCCCTGGTTTTAGGCTATGCCGTGTCCAGGATCCTTTTAGGCATAATGCTGCTGCCGGTGCGTTCCCTTTTAAAAACCGCGTTGATCCTGGCAACGGGCTACCTTGTCTTTGTCCTCTCCGCAGCCGTCCGGGAGTTCAGCCATGACCGGTTTTTTGCGGAAATCCTGTTTGAGCCGCTGTTGATCTGTATGGTGGCCGGGTTTTTCATGTCCAACAGATCGCGGTTCAGGACGGAATTTTTAAAGATTCTCCACGATATCGGCCCTGTGGTGTACATTACTTTTTTCACCCTCACCGGGGCCTCGCTGGCCCTGGATGTGCTGGCAGAGACCTGGCCGGTGGCTATTGTGCTTTTCCTGGCAAGGATAACCGCGGTCTTTTTCGGGTCCTTTACCGGGGGAACCCTTGCCGGGAATCCGGCCAGGGCCAATTCCGTGAGCTGGATGGCCTATATTACCCAGGCAGGCGTGGGGCTGGGCCTTGCCAAGGAGGTTGTGGTGGAATTTCCTGATTTCGGCAGCCCCTTTGCCACCATCATTATCTCGGTGATTATCCTGAACCAGCTTGTGGGGCCGCCCCTGTTCAAGTTTGCCATCAAACTGATGAAGGAGGACCATCCGAAATCCGGGGGAGAGCCCCTGGCCGGGCGGAAAAAAGCGGTTATCTTCGGAGCGGACGGCCAGGCATCGGCCCTGGCCATGTCCCTTGTCTCCCAGGGCTGGCAGGTGAAACTGGCCATGAACGGCCAGGCAACCCCGGAAGCGGAGCTTGGGGAGATCAGGGTGCACCTGCTTTCAGGGATCACCCGGGAGGAACTGGAGCGGATCGGCTGTCACAGGGCAGGGGCTGTCGTGGCCATGCTTTCGGATGAGCAGAATTACAGGATCTGTGAGATCGCCTATGAAAATTTCGGCAGCCAGACCCTGATAGCAAGGATAAACGACCGGTTCAATACTGCCGGGTTCCAGTCCCTGGGCGTCCTGATCGTGGATCCGTCCACGGCAATTGTGGGGCTGCTGGATCATTTTGTCCGGTCCCCGGCTGCGGCTTCCCTTCTTATGGGGATGCACAAGGAAAGAACCGTGGTGGACCTGAGAATCCAGAACCCGGACCTGGCAGGGCTTGCACTGAGGGACCTCCGCCTTCCCTTTGACCTGATCATCATGTCTGTGCGGCGCAGGGGCGTTCTGTTCGTGCCCCACGGGTTTACCCGGCTGGAAGCCGGGGACCTGGTCACTGTCCTGGGGTCGGAAAACTCCATCGCGGAACTGGGACTGCGGTTTGACGTCAACCGGAAGGAAGCCATGGTAAGCATGGTGGAAAAAGCGGCTGCAAAAGAGCTTAAGGAGGATGCGGCGGTTCAGAACGAGGTCAGGGAGCTTATCACGTCCGGAACAGCCTCCCGGCCGGACCGGTTTGACCTTCTTGTGGCCGGAGGCCAGGTTATGGACCTCAAAGAAGAGACAGACAGGCATGAGTTTTTCAAACTGGCGGCCGATGCCATGTCCGGCCCCCTTGGCGCCTCTGCGGACGAGCTTTTCCGCCTGCTGGCCAAACGGGAGGATGAGATGACCACGGTGCTTGCACCGGGGCTTGCCGTGCCCCATGTGATCCTGGACGGCCGTGAAAAGTTTTCCGTTCTCATGGCCCGGTGCAAAAAGGGAATCGCATTTTCCGATTCCCAGCCCCTTGTCTATGCGGCCTTTGTCCTGGTGGGATCACGGGACCAGAGAAATTTCCACATCCAGGCGCTTTCGGCCATCGCCCAGATCGTAATGGATCCCGGGTTTGAAAAAAAATGGATGCGGGCAAAGGGAGAAAAGGCCCTGAAACAGATGATAATCAATGCGGAACGGAAGCGGGACTCATGAAATCAGGTCTTGACTAAAACCGGTTCAGTTTTTAAATTGATATCAAGCAGGTCCGTTCTTATCCGTAACCATGAATCAAAAGATCCCAATCTGTCTTTACGCCTGGAATCCGCGGCAATCTGATTGGGCAGGGCGAACCCCTTAAATAAGAAAAGGAGAGGCTGTCATGGATTTACCTATTAAACGAATTCACCACATTGAATTTCTCGTGGGCAATGCACTGCAGGCATCTTATTTTTACAGAAAGGCACTGGGGTTCAGCCAGATCGGGTATCTCGGTCCTGAGACCGGTTACCCGGACCGGGCCTCTTATGCCGTGCAGCAGGGAAATATCCGATTTGTCTTTACCACCCCGCTGCACCATGACGATCCCGGGAATGTATTCCTGCTCCTTCACGGGGATAGCGTAAAGGATATCTGCCTTGAAACAGGGGATGTGGACGGTCTCTATCAGGAGATAGTTAAACGGGGGGCATCACCGGTCAAGGCGCCGCACACCATTGAGGATGACGGGGGCAGTCTGCGGTGTGCCGCCGTAAAAACCTACGGGGATGTGATTCACAGCTTTGTCTCTGATTATGGGGCCGGTTTTATGCCCGGCTTTAACAGGACCCGGATTGACGAACAGGGCGTGGGATTTAAGCGGATCGACCATGTTGTGGCCAATACCCAGGACAGGCAGATGGACCGCTGGTGCGATTTTTATAAAACCGTTTTCGGGTTCCACAAGTTTGTCTCCTATGATGACAAGGATATTTCCACCGAATACACGGCCCTGCGGTCCACGGTCATGGCCAACCCGGCGAAAAATATTAAATTCCCCATTAACGAACCGGCAAAGGGGAGGCGGAAAAGCCAGATACAGGAGTATATTGATTTTAATTATTCGGCCGGGGTCCAGCATATTGCCCTGTACACGGATGACATTGTAAAGACCGTTGAACAGCTGCGGCGCAACGGGGTTAACTTTCTGTCCATTCCAAAAACCTATTACGATTCTGTGTGGGACCGGGTGGGCGATATTAAGGAAGACCGGAAACTGATTGAAAAGTTCAACATCCTGGCGGACAGGGATGAGAACGGCTATCTGCTCCAGATTTTCACCAAACCGGTCCAGGACAGGCCCACCCTTTTCCTGGAAGTGATCCAGCGGGCCGGCTGCGAAAGTTTCGGCAAGGGAAACTTCAAGGCGCTTTTCGAGTCCATTGAACTGGAGCAAAAAGCCAGGGGGAACCTCTAATGGTCTATTACCGGAAGATGGGGAATTTCCCCCAAAAAAGGCACACGGCGTTTCGAAAAAAAGATTCAGGCATTTACCATGAGCATTTAATGGGAAACCTGGGGTTCAGGGGAATCCAGTCCCTCTTGTATACGATTCATCCCCCGACCCGGCTGAAAGTTGTTGAACGGATCAAAACCTTTTCATGGGAACCGGATCCGGATCTAACCCTTTGCCTGAGGCATTTCAGGACCCACCGCCTGCCCTCTGCCGGCAGCAGCCCCGTGCTGGACAGGACCCCGCTGCTGTTCAACAATGATGTGGCCGTGTCACTGGCCAGGCCGGACCGGGGGGATGATTGTTATTACCGGAACGGCCAGGGTGATGAACTTGTTTTTGTAACCCGGGGCCAGGGAACACTGGAATCCCAGATGGGCGAGCTGGATTTTTCAAAAGGGGATTACCTGGTGATTCCCAAGGGCATTATTCACCGGTACCGGCTGACAGGCAAGGATAATATTTTTTATATCATGGAGAGCCGGGGCTATGTCAGGACCCCTGCCCGGTACAGGAACAACCACGGGCAGCTTCTGGAGCACAGCCCGTACAGCGAAAGGGATATCCGGGGGCCGGAGCGCCTTGTGCCCGTTGACCTGAAAGAAGAGACCGAGATCCTGGGCAAGGCAAGGGACGGGCTTCACCGCATGGTACTGACCCATCATCCCTTTGATACAGTGGGCTGGGACGGGTTCTACTATCCCTGGGCCTTTAATATCAAGGATTTTGAACCGGTCACAGGACTGATTCACATGCCGCCCCCGGTTCACCAGACCTTTGAGGGCAACGGGTTCGTGGTCTGTTCCTTTGTTCCCCGGTTGTTTGACTATCATCCGGATGCGGTGCCGGCGCCTTATAATCACTCAAATGTGGGATCGGATGAAGTTCTTTACTATTGCAGCGACGAATTCATGAGCAGGAAAGGGATTGAGCGCGGCTCAATCACGCTTCATCCGGACGGGATGCCCCACGGCCCCCATCCGGGAAAGGCGGAAGCCTCCATCGGGGTGAAGGAGACAAAGGAGACGGCTGTGATGCTGGATACGTTCAGGCCC
>JAKSAX010000452.1 GCA_022361395.1 Desulfobacterales bacterium
GTGGTAGTGTCATTAAGATCCGAATCCGCCCAGAAGGTGTTGACACTGGCGGTTCCGTAGAACTTCCAATCTGCGGCAAACGCACCGCCGGAAATGCTAAAGAAACATACTGCTGCCATCACAAATTGTACTGCATTCTGCTTAAATTTCATCTGCGTATCCTTTTTTAAATTGTTTGGGGCTGAGCCAAAAACGAAAAAAGGCCAAGAAAATTCAGTTTACCGGAATTACCGGCAGCTGACCTTCTTGGCCTGGCATTAGTACTCATGAACTGCTTGGTCATCTGCGCCTTCTTGACGCTCGTATGATTGACCTCTTTAAGCATATCTGTTCTCAGGCTGTCAAGGAAAAATGAACAAAGGTTCAGAGTTTGAATGGGGCAGGCCTGTTGCTGCCGGACGCCGCCAAAATAAATAGATACCCGCCCGGCTGTATTTAGAGGCTGCCCGGGGAAAGACTTCGGAAGGCGGCGGCTGGAAGAACTCAACCCTCCCGGGAAAGTTCGGATTTGACTTCCCCCCTGATTCTGACATAAACTTTACAGGGTTTCACCGGCAAATTTGTTGGCGGCCCTGTTTTACACCACCAGCTGCCCCGATACCCTGCAAAAAGGACTCTTGAGTCTTTTATCCGGTCTGTTTTCTTCCTGGCATGCCATTTGCTAAACCCTATACAGAGTTTTATAAGTTATTGACCCGATTTACTTAAGGGGGGTCAACCCAAAGGAGAGATTGCCATATGTCAAAAGTCATATATGTAAGGAAAAAAACACCGATAATGAAGTACAGCACCTGGATGGAGCTGACCAAGGGCAGTTTCAAAAAACCCAGGAGCAAGGAACTCAAAAAGCTGGACAAGGCCGTTGACAACTATCACAGGAAAAAAGGCAGTGAGACCGCCTTAAAAGAGCTGGACACCGCCTTCAACACCTGGTGCAAAAAAGCCGGGGAACACCGGCTTAAACAGTCCCTGAGAAACCGGTACGGTGCCGTGTCCCAGATGGGGCGGCAGATTGCCGAGGCAAAATCCCATGCCCCCTTTGTATTCATAGACAAGGAACTCCAGGAAGCTATTGATTTCATGGAAAGCGAGCAGATCAGGCTCAACCGCATGGTCTTCTTCGGTGCCCGGGTGGTGTTGAAATCCAAGGCCTTTGAAGATACGGCCAAAGAGGTCCAGGAAAATGCCGAGGAGCTGAAAAGCAACCTGGAAGAGCTGACCGGCAGTGACCTTTCTCTTCCCGTGGACACCCCCCTGGATACGTTAAAGGAGACCATCAGCCAGGATGTGGGGGAGTTGTTCGGCGGGGAACTGGGAACGGTCATGCAGTTCATCGGCGAGGAGTCATACAAGACCATGGCCGAGGATATCATCACCGGCATGATCCCTATCTACGCCCAGCTCAAGGCGGGGGCGGAGATGGTCAAAGCCTGGACCGATGTTGCCCGGAAGCAGTATAAAATCCATGACATCGACAAGAAAAGCGACATCGTCAATGCCAAGGACCCTGCAGCAGCCCTGGCCGCCATCGTACGGCTGCTCAAACGGGAACGGACCGTCCTGGTCAAGGATGCCACCGCAGCCACTGCCAACTTTGCATCCAGCGTCACCACGGCCGCCCTGGACGGGGGCACGGTGAGCGGGGCCGTGGTAGGCACGGCAACCGCAGTGGCCAACCTGGTCCAGTCCATCGTAACCTTTGTCCGGGATATCAAGGAGATGAACTACGCCAATGCCCTGCTGGCAAAGGGGGTTACCCACCTGGGTATTTTCGAGGCCTGCCCCCTGCTGGGCTGCTACCTGTTCTGCCCGGAAAATGCGGGTTTCCAGTACTCTGCCTTCAGCGGCCTGATCCGTCAGAGCTTTACCTCCTGGGGAACCGAGGGCTACACCCGGCAGCTTGAGTATGAGATCACCAAAAAACTGGGTACCATAAAGGAAGAGGCCTCCCGGATCATGGAAGAATCCAGGATGACCGTGGTGGGCATCGGAAAAGGCGAAGTGGTGAAGGAGACCCGCGTCATGAAAGACTCCGCTGTCCAAAGGCTTGCCCTTAAACCCGTTACCACAAGGGAGACAGACCCCCTGGACCGTATCCGGATGCTGCACCAGATCAAACGGAAGGTGTACCTGAGATCCATAGAAAGATTCGACAAATCCACTCTCAAGCATGTGGGCACCAGGGACAGGAGCGCCCTGCTCTCGGATATCCGGAACTTCGACAAATCCAAACTCAAGCACGTGAAAACAAGACACCGGGACCCGGTGGCCGATCTCAAGAAATTCAACCATGAGGTCCTGCAGTTCAGGCACCTGGACCATCAGCCCATGTCCCACACCATGTTCAACCGGGAGATGTTTGCCGGAAAAGCGTTCAGGAAAGGGGTGATTCCCTGTACCTGGGCCAGGCACATGCTCACCATTGACGAGTGGAAATCCGCCAGTTCCATCCGGGGCATGCGGACCAAACTGACCAAGACCCTTGATGACGGGCTGGTAGGGTATGAAAATGCGGCGGCCCTGGCACAGAAAGCCTATAACGCCCGAAAAAAAGATATAAAAACGGACAACCATAATATTCTCTTCCTTGAAAAAGGACGGGCGTGTATACTGGAAAGACTTTCCGCGTTAGGCCTTCTTAAAGTTGCCGTTGATCACTGGCTGGATGTGAAAAAGGAACAGGTCACCTCAAAGCGAAGGCCTGCGGTTCTCCAGCTTTTCCAATGCGTACTCCAGGAAGAAGAGGCTCTGTCCGCCCTGATGGATGTGCTTGAGTTTTATCATGACAGGGCCGGGGAACTGGGACTTGTGAAATGAATATGGCGTAGCTGTATCCCGCAGCATTGGAAGGGCATCGAATAAATCTATTAGACGATTTCGGGCTGCCCGAAAGAAAGCGAGATATCCAATGAAACTCATAACCCGAAGCTATGCGGAATCCTTCTATGTCAACCGGGATAATGTTTTAGACAGTGTGGACCTGGGCCTGATAGCCGGTTTTCTTTATGAAGACGTCCGCGCCCTTCCTTACAAAATCCGGCACGGCCTGATGATGCATTTCCCCGATCCGAAGCTCTTCGGAAGCGGGAAAAGTGCCTGGCGGGGGAAAAAGACATTCAGCAGTGAAGAACTGGCCAACCTGCTCTTCAACCTTTTTCTGCGTGCCACTAAAAAACATCATTTCGTATACAAATCCGGTTACGGATTTCGCCTGTTTGATTTACAGAAACATCCCATGACCGAAGCCCCTCTGCCGAGAAACAGAATAGACCGGAGTGCAGTCCCCATGGTCCTGAAGACCAATAAAAAAGGGGTGGAAGGAACAGGAAAGCACCTGGGGCAGGAGGCTATATTTCATGAGTGCTCTTCCTTTTCCTGGAGCTTCTGCCAGGTGCTTGTGGCCTTTGGATTTAATCCGGCCAAGGTCGGTATCCAGGTTGTTCAGGGAAACCAACAGGGAGACTATGCCGTGGTCCGCTGTAAACCGGACCTGATTAAAAAATATAATTCCATTTACGGTGTGGACCTGTCGGGCGCATTATCCGGCAGCTCCGTGTACGATCCCGGCAACAAAGACGGATGCGACAGGTTTACAGCCCCCCGCAGTTCAGAGAGAACGGTAAAAGACCTTTTCTTTCAATATGCCCTTCAGGAATTTGACAATTACCGGAAAGGGGCAGGCTACAGCCGGAACTGGAACGCCCTTAATACTGCGATGAAAGCTACAGGCATGAAGGTTGCCTCCATGCTCAACAACACCATTGCCGTGAGTGAAGTCGGCCTGATTGAACCCACAAACCGCGACGTATTTGAAAATCATCTGTGTGCCTATATTCTGCCTGAGGGCAGTGAACTCAACAAATGGAAGGCAACCTTTTTCGACCCGCTTTACGAACTGCGTTACGCCAACGGGCTGCCCGACCTGTTTGAAATATACACATCAGGCCCCCTGAAAAACTTCAAATTGTCCCAGAGCAAATTTGCCCCCCCGGGATCAACTACAACACAATATGTGTCCTCGGAAAACAAAAAGCGCTGCCTGTTCAGACTGCCTGAAGCTATGTACCCGATCTATATTGACTTCTGCAGCACCCGCCGCCGTCAGGGGGAGGAACACTGGACCGAGGGACTCATAACAATAGATGACATACCGGGCTACCTGCTCTCCTGGATGACCTTTGATTATGAAAGTGACGGCGAACGCAGCAACGATTTGAATTTTTTCGAATATATGCAAAAACGCCATGCGGAAATCTTCATCGTTGTGGATGAAAGGGACTACACGGGAAAAAAACGCACCAGGGATATGCACCACTGGGTCATCGGCTGGCTCAGGGAACGCATCAATGCCCTGGCGGAAAAAAATGAAAAGGACGGTGTAAAGGTGACGCCCAAGTTAACGCGCAGAAAATCAATGAGTGCGCCCACCGGTTCACTCCAAAAGCAGCGGCCCAGGTCGAAAAGCGTTACCAGCGGACAAAAGAACCCGTATATTTGACCTGCATCTGTTATGTGATTTTTTTATATACTCTGTGACTGTTATCCGTATTGATTTGGGATACACTATAAGAATCGGAAATTAAACAATACGGAGGCCCAGATGACAGCAGATCTGTTTGAAACCACCCTTTTCCAGTACCGGGACAAGACGATATTTAACAAAGCCAGGGACCTTGCCTTTGACTATATGGACACTATTCACCAGGCCGCCCCGGAACAGGAAAGGCTTGTTTTTCCCCCGCCCGAATCACTGTCCGGCCTGGAAGTATTTGATGAACCGTTTCCGGAAACCTGCGGAGACACTGACGCAATACTTGATCTCCTGCATACCCACGGTTCCCCGGCCACTGTCGCCCAGACCGGGGGGCGGTACTTCGGGTTTGTCAACGGGTCTGCCTTTCCCGTTGCCCTGGCAGCCAAATGGCTGGCAGATGTCTGGGACCAGAATGCTGCCATGAATGCCACCTCTCCCATTGCCGCCAAGCTGGAACAGGTCTGCGAAACCTGGCTTAAGGATTTATTCGGTTTACCGGAAACCACTGCAGCAGGTTTTGTCAGCGGCACCTCTGCCGCAACCTTCAGCGGTCTTGCGGCTGCCAGAAACCAGACCCTGTCAAACATGGGGTGGGATATCCGTAAAAAGGGGCTCTTCAATGCACCAAGGCCAAGGATAATTCTCGGGGACCAGGCCCACTCCACCGTATTCAAAGCCCTGTCACTCATCGGATTCGGTATGGATGACCTGGAACGGGTACCCTGTGACAGCCAGGGACGGATGCGAACGGACCGCCTCCCGGAGATCGATGAAACCTGCATCGTCATAGCCCAGGCCGGCAATGTCAATACCGGCGCCTTTGATCCCCTGGAAGAGATCTGCAGTCTGGCAGGGGATGCCTGGGTCCATGTGGACGGCGCATTTGGTTTGTGGGCGGCGGGCTCCCCGGATTATGCCCCCCTGGTCCGGGGGATGGAAAAGGCGGACTCCTGGTCTGTGGATGCCCACAAAACCCTCAACACGCCCTATGATTGCGGGATTATCCTGTGCCGTCATCCCGGAGCCCTTGTCTCGGCCCTCCAGAACAGCGGCGATTATATTATCTACGGGGACCAGCGGGACCCCATGCTTTATACCCCGGAGATGTCCAGAAGGGCCAGGGGGATAGACCTCTGGGCTACCATGAAATTCCTGGGGCAGTCAGGTATCCGTGCGCTTGTGAACCGGCTCTGTGCCAATGCAAAAGCCATGGGACAGAAATTAAAGGATCAGGGATTCACCCTTCACAATGAGGTGGTCTTCAACCAGGTATTGGTGGCCTGCTCGGATGAAACAACAACCCGGTCCATGCTGGCCCGTCTCCAGGAAGACGGGACCTGCTGGTGCGGCGGCTCCGTGTGGGAGGGTAAAACCGCCATCCGTGTCTCTGTCTGCTCCTGGGCCACCACGGAGGAGGATATAGAGCGCTCGGTCCGGGCCTTTGCAGAGGCCCGGGACAAGGCTGTTGCCGGACAATAACCGGGGTAAGGCCGGATAATAATTTTAAAGAATAGTGGCACCGGAGGGAGAACCGGTGTCACCGGGTACCCACTCCAGTTCAATTTCAAAGGATTTTTTCAACTGGTGCCTGCCCTGCTCTTCTTCCACCTTAAGCTCCAGGGTCATGGTACCCGGGAAATCCAGCTGCACATCGCTCTCCCCCTGTTTCAGAGTCATGGTACCGGAGTCGATTTTATCGGCAATCAGCCTCAGGGTCTGTGCAATATCAGATGCACTTTTCTTTTCCTCACTTTTAAAAAGGACTGTTTCTCTTCCCATGGGGGCTCCTTTCATGGTTGTTTTAAAATTTCATACCCTAAATCTCCAGAGACCTCAAGCTGTGCACACAAAAAAAGGAGCCGGAAAAACCAGCCCCTTCGTAATATCTTTTAAGAAAATCTATTTAGAACCGGACTATCACATTGGCAGAAAGCGTATCAATATCATCGTCGGCATTGTATTTAATCCACTCGCCGCTGATAGCGAAATGTCTGTGAAGATTGATCTGTAAGCCCCCCCCATAGTAGAAATCAAATCCGTCATCGGAGTCTGTGGACCTGTCTACACCGTTGGCAGTTGCTTCGGCTTCTGCATCCCAGTAAAATCCACCTACTTTAGCAAAGGGTGTTACCCACTTGAGATAGTCCTTTCCAGTTATCTTATCCAGAGGTGCAGAGAAAACAGCGCCTAGTGTGGCCGCCCAGGTATCAACCTCCACATTTGCATTATCTCGTGTGAACTCATAGGCTGTTCCATTCAAGACAAACGTATCTCCAGTATTGCCTTTCAATGTGGAGGTTCCAAAATCAGCATAGGAAAGCTCAAACCCAACATAAGGATTCAGTTGATACCCTCCAAACACTTTGAAACCGCTGTCTTCATCATCCAAGGATGCAGTTCCTGTCAAACTTGATACTCCTGTGTCAAACTCACTATCAATGTATCCCGCACCCAAAAACCACTTGGTATCTTTTTTCTCACCTTCTGCCAACGCCGGAGTTGTAACCAAAATCACTAACAAAACAACAAGACCCATCAACTTCTTCATACTTTTTCTCCTCAAAAACAGATTCAATTTAAGCCATTAACAACTGCAAAACAGTCTCAACAAAGAGCAGGATTTTGCTTACTATACAAGACAGAACAAATCAATCAGGAAAATCCTTATTTTTTCCGACTTTTTTATCTAGGGTAGAAAAAGAGAAGAGCTACCATCGTGAGGTGATATATTCGTGGGCCTCGCTCATGCTCAGGGGAACCGAGGCGGCACCGGCCCGGATATAAAAGGATTCCTTGCCGTTTTCCTTGATATATACCGGGCGCTCACCGGGCTTGACTGTGACCCTGCAGACATCCCGGCCTTCCAAAATCTGGATATCCGTTATGATGAACTTATGGCTCTGCCTGCCCAGGTTCTGGGAAATCATGCTGGAAAGCTTCAGCATGAAACCGTCACGGTTGGGTTTTCTCTGGAATGACTTATAATCCGCCTCGATCCCCACGGGTTTGCCCTCATCGTTTATACCGATAAACAGGGTGCCTCCCCTGGCATTCATAAAGGCTGACATGGTTTTGATGATAACGGATTCGATGCGCTTATCCGCTTTTCCGGTCTGGATATTCCATCTCAGGGAGGCCTTGAACTCCACCCAGTCGTTCTCCCCCTGGTCAATGACCTCCTGCCACTCGTCCCTGCTGAAGGGTTTGTTTCCCGATTTTATCCGGCGGATCCTGGATTTGAGCCGGTAGATATAAACGGCAAATCCGATGCAACCGCCCAGGAGGACGGCAATGGCGCTGATGATCCAATACCTGTACTGGACGATCAGGGGCTGAGGCGTGATGCCCCACTTTCTGTAGAGCTCTTCAACATCCGCCTTTGTCACTGTCTTTATCCCCTGGTTCAACATGGCCAGCAGGGGGGCATTGCCCTTGGCCACACCGGCCCGCAATTTTTCCGTATACAGGGTCTGCAATGCCCGGAACCTGGTCAGGGAATCATGCTCTGCCAGGAGGAACAGGGCATTGGGAAAGTCCAGGGCATAGGCCTGTATCTTTCCTGCCAGGGCACTTTTGACAACCGCCTCGGAGCCGTTGTAGGGTTTAACCTTTACATTGGGATGACGGTCTTCCAAATAGGAAATCACATAATCCTCTTTGATCACGCCCACCGGTGTTTTATCCGTGAGCCCTGAAATGGATTCAATTTCCATTTCCTGGCGCACGTAAAGGTTGGTTTGAACTTCCATCATGGGGTCGGAGAAGTCCATGAACGCAGCCCGTTCCTCTGAATGGAACAGGCCGATCATCATATCAGCCTCCCCTGTTTTGACCCGATCAAGGCTCTTGGCCAGGTGGCCGGGGACAAAGGTCATCTTCACATTGTTCTTCTCCCCCCACAGTTTCCAGAAATCAATAAGTACCCCGACGGCTTCACCCTTCTGGTTTACATACGAATAAGGCCGGTAATCCTTATAACAGGCAATGGTAAGTGCTTCAGCCCGGGCTGTGGAAAACAGGACAGCGCCGTAACCGATGAGTATGGCCAGGAGCACCAGAATTATTTTCAGGCTGTTGGGCACCTGTCCCCTGCTGTTGCCCGGATCCTGACTTGGCTGGATAAATTTCAATTTTTATATTCCACGGAATGGTTTCAGTTGCGGCCTTCCGGCCGGAATCTTTTACACACAATTCATATGTGAATTTACCGGGGAAGTCAAGATATCTAGATCCGGGATCAGGGGGCGGCAATCTCCCACAGCGCCGTTATCTTGGGATTTGCCAGGTTGGTTTTCCGGGTACAGAGCCCGATCTCATAGGGCGGCAGTTCAGGCATTCCGGGCAGGATTTCCATATCCCCTGCCAGGGGGCTTTTCTCCAATACCAGTTCCGGTACAAGCCCCATGCCGCAGCCCAGGTTGACCAGGGCAATAATGGCCTCGTGCCCGGCCACCCTGGAGTATACATTGGGCACCACCTGGTTCCGGGCAAACCAGAGATCCATGCGTTCCCTGCTGAGCCCCCTCTCTGCCAGGATCATGGGGGTTTTTTCCCAGTCTATGATATCTCCGCGCCTGTTGCCCTGCCGCACGATAACCCCGGGATACCGTTTCGAGGCGATAAAGACCAGGGGGCTTGTGGCCATGTTCAGCACTTCGATCTGTTTCAGGCCCTTTCCGGGGAGGGCGGCAATGACGACATCCGCATCCCGGTTTCTGAGCCGGTCCAGGGACTGGGCCGGATCCCCGGTTTCCAGGCGAATCTGTACCCGTGGGTGGACGGTCCGGTACCGGGTAATGATGTCCGGCAGGATACTGTAGGCTGCCGTGACCGAACAATAGATGGAAAGCTCCCCCTGGAGTATCTCATCCTCTGACAACTCCCCCTGGAGGCGCTCCCAGCGCAGCAACACATCTTCGGTATACCGTTTAAAGGCAGTCCCGGCATAGGTCAGTTCCACAGACCGGTTGTCCCTGATAAACAGCTGCTCCCCCAACTCGGTTTCCAGCCGCTGGATCACCCGGGTCAGGGCGGACGGGGTGATATGACAGGCCTGGCTGGTCCTGGCAAAATGGAGGGAACCGCTTAAATGGCGGAAAAGCGTTAAAGTGCGGATATCCATGCAGGCTCCTGGTTTAATCAATATTTCCAGTAATTTTAATTCAAAATTGCAATAATCGCAACATAATATTGCAAACGATTCATTTGACGCAATGTTTTTTTTCAGTCATCTTAAGGAAAAAAAATTTAACGTGAGAATATTACACAAAGGAGAGACACCATGGGTTCCAATTATTTTAACACCCTTCCCCTGCGGCTGCAGCTTGAAGAACTTTCCCAGTGCCGGTTCATGGATTCATCGGAATTTAACGGGGTCGATGCCCTGAAGGGAAAAAAAATCGTCATCGTGGGCTGCGGCGCCCAGGGGCTTCACCAGGGGTTGAATCTCAGGGACTCCGGCCTGGATGTGTCCTATACCCTCAGGCAGGCCGCCATCGAAGAAAAACGCCAGTCCTGGAAAAACGCCGTTGAAAACGGATTTGCCGTGGGGCCTTACGAAGAGATGCTGCACACAGCCGACCTGGTCATCAACCTGACCCCGGACAAGCAGCATACCAATGTCATTGAATCGGTAATGCCCTTAATGAAAAAGGATGCCTGCCTCTCCTATTCCCACGGTTTCAACATTGTTGAAGAGGGCATGCAGATAAGAGAAGACCTCACCGTTATCATGGTGGCCCCCAAATCACCCGGCACGGAAGTCCGTGAGGAGTACAAAAGGGGATTCGGCGTTCCCACCCTCATCGCAGTCCACAGGGAAAACGATCCAAGGGGAGAAGGCCTGGAACTGGCCAAGGCCTATGCCGCAGGCACCGGCGGCCATAAGGCAGGGGTTCTCCAGTCTTCCTTTGTGGCTGAGGTAAAATCGGATCTCATGGGTGAGCAGACTATCCTCTGCGGTGTTCTCCAGATGGGTTCCCTGCTGTGCTATGACAAGATGATCGAACAGGGCATTGATGAAGGCTATGCATCCAAACTGGTTCAATACGGGTGGGAAACCGTCACCGAAGCCCTGAAACACGGCGGCATCACCAATATGATGGACCGCCTCTCCAATCCGGCCAAAATCAAGGCCTATGACCTGAGTGAACAGATCAGGGAGATCCTTACCCCCCTGTTCAACAAACATATGGATGACATCATGACCGGCCATTTCTCCAAAACAATGATGGAAGACTGGGCTGCCGATGATGCCAACCTTCTTAAATGGCGGGCCGAAACCGCGGAAACCCCCTTTGAGGAATCCGTGTCCCAGGACCAGGAGATTCCCGAACAGGAATACTTTGACAACGGCATCCTCATGGTGGCCATGGTCAAGGCAGGCGTTGAACTGGCATACGACACCATGGTATCTGCCGGGATCATTGAAGAGTCCGCCTATTACGAATCCCTGCATGAGACCCCGCTGATCGCAAATCTTATTGCCCGGAAGAAACTCTATGAGATGAACGTGGTTATTTCCGATACCGCGGAGTACGGCTGCTACCTCTTTGCCCATAAGGCCGTTCCCATGCTGGAAGACTTCATGAAAACCATTGACACGGACGTCATCGGAAAAGGCCTTGACCTCACCGACACCGGCTGTGACAATATCCGCCTCATCCAGGTGAATGAAGCCATCCGCAGCACCTCCGTAGAGGTTGTGGGTAAAAAACTCAGGGGCTATATGGGCGCCATGAAATCCATCCGCTAACCCGCTTGCCTCCTGGGAGGGGGATATGACCATTCCCCCTTTTTGAAAGAGGGTTAGATAAATCCGGTGCAGGATCCTGCACCGGATTTTTTATTGACGGAACGTATAAAAGAGATGACATTAGGGTTTGTTTTACTCATCAATCTTTGTTAAGGGCTTACTATGAACGTTAAAAACATCCGGGCCGCTGTTAAAAACAGATACAGGATTTCCACAAAAATGCAGATGAATTTTGAACTGAGTTTCCCTAAAAGTTTAATAGGAAAATGCCGGTTCACAGCAGATAACACCCATGAAATCAGAACGCAGAAAGTATCCCTGTCAAGTCAAGGGGTTGTTTTCTCGGACACCATACCCCTGAGCTGGTTTACCTCCTCTGTATTTATACCCTGGGAAAAGGTAAAGAGAATTACGCGTTTAGATACAACATCCCCTGTTGACGGTATTTCAAACACGGAGTCGTCATCTGTACTTAATAAGCAGCCCTCCGGCATAGGCTACCGCACCCTGCACCTCAGTGATCCCCGTGAGATGACAATTGATATACCATGGTCAAAGACATTCACAGATTGCCTGGAAAGGAACAGGCTGTTTGACGTTTAATCCGGAAAAAAAGAGAGAGACGCATGGAAAATAAAACGGGCCGGAAAAGATTCCCCGGCCTGTTTTATTTTACGTATTTTACACCTGCTACAATTTAAACTTCCTGACCACCTCATGGAGATGCCCGGCAAGTTCGTTCAACTGACCGGATTTCACACTCAGGTCAGCGGAAGAACCGGACACTTTCACGGCTGACTGGTTCACGTCTCCGATATCATTTGCCACCTCACCCGCGACCCCCGAACTCTGGGCCACCTGTTCCGCCACTTTATCCAGGCTGACAGAGACTTCCCTTACATTGCCGGCGATCTCGTTGGTGGAAGCGGATTGTTCATCCACTGCCGAATCAATGGTTTCCACGATACCATTCACCTCGTTGATCACACCGGTTATCCTGGAGATCCGGTCTGTGGTTTCTGTCATGGAGTTCTGGATATTGCTGATGCTGTTGCTTATCTCCAGGGTAGCAGTGCCGGTCTGGCTGGCCAGCTCCTTGATTTCATTGGCCACCACCCCGAAACCCTTGCCCGCCTCTCCGGCCCGGGCAGCCTCGATGGTGGCGTTCAGGGCCAGGAGATTGGTCTGCTCGGAGATATCGGAAATCGTCTCTGTGACCTTGGAGATGGATCTGGCCGCATCGCCCAGCTCAGAGACCTTGAGGCTCACCTCCCGTGCCTCTTCCACGGCTGCCCGGGAAATGCCGTGGGCCTCTTCCGTATTCCTTGAGATATCCGTAATCATGGAAAGCATGCTGCCCGCGGCCTGGGATACCGTGTCCACACTGGAAGAGGCCTGCTCTACGGCAGCGGAAACAGAATTCATATTGTCGCTCATCTGCTCGGCGGCGGATGCCACGGCATGGGACTTGAGCTGTACGTCATTGGCATTGGCGTTCATGTCGGCGGATGTACCGGACAATGTTTCCGACGATTCGGAGAGGCTTGCGGCATTGGCGTTGATATTGGCAAACATTTCGTTCAGGTCATCCACCATTTTATCCAGCTCAGCGGCAATGATCCCCACCTCATCGCTGGCATTGATACCGGACTTCACGGTAAGATCCCCTGCGCCGACGGCCTGGGCAAAGGTTTTAAGACCGCCGATCTTCCTGACCACCGTCAACAGCAGGAATATGTAGCATCCCAGGACAATGATCACCACTGCCAGGCTCTCTGCCACATAGGTCTTGAGGCTGACCAGGGTGGCATGCATGGTAACCTCACTGTCAGCTTCCATATCGTCTGCGATCTTTTCTATAACCCCAAAGGCTTTGAACGCCGGACCGTCGTTGATTTTAACCACCTTGTCGATCTCCTGGGGGGACTTCCCCTCCCCGTGCATTTTCACGGAGACCTGAATAGCTGCGATGTATTTTTCAGCCACGGCCCTGATGTCGGCATTGGCCTGTTTCTCGGCCGGGCTGTCAGCCATTTCTTCAAGCTTGTCAATGGCGTCCATCATCACGGTTTTATTTTTTTCAAACCGGTCCACAAATTTTTCCTGCCCCCGGAGCACGTGATTCTTGAAGTTATGGATGAAGCCGCCATACCCGAACTGGGACCTGACTTCAGTCAGGAGACGCTGCCGCTTGACTGCCTTTTCCAGGTGATCCTGCCACTCCAGTTCCACCCGTCTTAACGAATTAAACTGTATAAAACTGATACCTGCCACAATAACAAGCACAATGGCAGTCAAGAAAACGGTTTTCCTTTTTACGGTCATTGAACCTCGCTCCTGTTCACTTGTTCATGGATGTTTTACGTTCATTTGCAATGATTAAACTTAAACACCATAAGCATGATGGGGTGAAATCGCAAGTTGTTAAGCGGGATTTAAAGGAAACAAAACAAACTCGTAATATCCTGACAGGTATGCGAAAAGGGCGCAGCAGCAAGAATGTCAGTCCTGCTGCTGCGTTGTGGTCAGAGGGTATCCTGTTATGGATTTACCGGGGATAGACAACTTCTCCGGAATCCGCACCGATGACGACATTCTGGCCGAGGTTGGACATCAGGTACCAATAGGGTTCTGTGGTCTGGGGGCTCAGGGGTTTTGAAAGGGCCAGGGAGGTAAACTGGCTGCCCCAGTTGCCCCTGTGAAAAATATCAATGGCCGTCTTGTACTCCACCTTATACTCGTTAATTATCTCAAGGCCCAGGGGGCACGGCACAGGTACGGCCTGGGTTACGCCTTTTAACGGCGGGTTCGCGGCATAATATTCATAGCAGCTGTTTTCGTGGCGGACGGTGTAATCAAAGCCGAGGACATCTTCAGCCTTGGTTGCACCGGGTTTGAGACGGGCTGTCTTCCTTAACAACCCCTCTACTTTTACGTCGCCGCCGATATTGTCTGTTGCCTGGTCTAAAATCGTCTGCATATCCATGATATGATCTCCTTTAATTTTTTGGTTAGGGTGACAGTTTAATTCTGATTGTTCTCTAAGGTGCCCTGATCATACGGCCTCCTCACTCTGTTTTCGTTATCCCATGCCGGCCTGTTCAAGGATCTGCCCTGCCTTGTCCGGCCGGCCCAGCTCCTGATAAACAACAGCCAGATCATAGAGGGAATCCCGGCGAAAGGGCGAATCCTGACGGGTTGCCGATTCCAAAAAACCGATACCCTCCAGTGACCGGCCCTGCCGGTGAAGGCTCAGGCCCAGGCCCTTTAAGGCGTATGCATTCTCAGGGTCCTGTTTCAATATACTCTGGTTGGCCTGGGCGGCCTGGACAAAATTACCAGCCTGAAAGCTGGTAAACCCATACAGTTCCAGTGCGCTCAGATGGTTGGCATCCAATTCAAGCACCCGCTCAAGGACAAGGCAGGCAGACTGCCATTCCTGACGGTCTGCAAAAGACCGGGCTGTTGTCATTAAATCATCAGGGTCGTCATACCGGGTTAACCGTTTCCGGGTGGCCTCCATGACATTGTGATAGGCGCACCAGGGATTGTCGGAATAAATGGAGCCGTTTATGGTCAGGCGGGTGTTGGGACAGCCCCCAAGACAGGTTTCGCCGTAGGCACACCTGCTGCACAGCCCTTCCAGGTCTGTTTTCCTCATGGACCTTGCCCAGTCAAAGGCACCGGGATCATGCCAGATGTCGTACAGCGGCCTGGTCTTAATATTTCCTTCAATCATCCCGGAATCCCTGATGGAGGTACATCCCAGGATATCGCCGTTATGGAGGATCCCGAAACTCCTCTTGCCGGCATTACAGCCCTGCCAGACCACTTCGGTATCCGATCCCATGCTGAGGCGGCGCACCAGGCCCTCTTTCCGGGTGAAGTATCCCAGACAGTCTGCGGGGAACACCTTGATCTTTCCCTCCAGGGTGGTCCTGTGGCAATAGTCCAGCAGATAATCAATGGTTGCCGGATCCACCACAGCCTCACGGTCCTTGGCAAGATTACCCATGGGAAGGCCGATCTGGATCTGCCAGAGGTCCACCCCGTTCTCCAGCAGAATCGCCTTGATCTCGTCCAGCTGATCAAGGTTGTGCCGGGTGACTGTGGTGTTTGAGGCACTGGTGTGGCCGGCTTCTTTAAGCACCTTAAAGGCGTTAATCACCTTATCAAAGGCCCCTTTTTTTCTGATGGCGTCATGGGTCTCCCGGTTGCCGTCAAGGGAGATGGAGATGGTCTCCACCCCGTTTTCCCTTGCGGTTGCCACCATGTCCTCGTCCACCAGCCATCCGTTGGTGATGATATTGGGTTTAATCCCGTTGCGGCTTAATCTGCCGGCAATCAGGGGCCAGTCCTTCCGGGTCAGGGGTTCCCCACCGGACAGGGTAATCCACCGGAGTCCCACGCGCTTTAACGCATCACAGAGATCCAGTGCCTCAGCCGTGGTCAACTCATCCGGCAGGGGAGCGGCACAGGCTGACCCGCAGTGGTCGCAGCGCATATTGCACCCCATGGTTATTTCCCAGACAGCGGTAACAGGTGTAAAATCCATAATCAGATCCTTTGGTTTGAATAAGTTAAAAGCTGCTGCTTCCCCTTACGAATCCAGCGGAAACAGCAGCGGCCTCCTTAACAGCAGCCGTCACTGGTATACGGCGCTGCATAGGGCGGCATCACCGACGGCGGAGCGGCATAAACCGGATAGGCCCTGTGCAGGGGGGCGGCATACATGGGATAAACCGTGTGGGGCTGGGGAATCGGGGCGGCGTACATGGGCTGGGGATGAGACCCGCCTGCAGTGACAGGTGCGGCATAAAGGATCGTGACCTGGGGATTTAAGATCCTGGGATCGGGATGTGAATAGTGGTAGGGCGGACAGGGCAGGTGGGCGGGGGCTGTTTCCTGGGGAGCCGCAGTGGCAGCCATGGGTGCGGCATACTCGACCATGATGGGTGCGGCATATTTTAATACGGGATGGGTTGAGGATGCCATGGGGGCGGCATATTTGAGAACCGGTGAGGCCATCGGGGTGGCATATTTAAGAACAGTGGGGCCACAGGTATCACCGGCTGCTGCTTTCGGCCCGACAAATTCGTCAGACTTCATGGCTGCATCAATATCTGCCTCCGGTGTTTTTTCCGGTGCCTTGATCTCAATTTCATAGGTCTCTGTCTGGGCGGGTTCAGACGGCCGCCAGGGGGCGATCATCTGGAACACGGCTTTAAAGCTGCCCGCTTTGACCGCCAGGAAATCAAATGAATGACTGGAGGCGGCCCCCGGCATATGGGATGAAGGGTGGACGCAGGAATCCGACAGTACAATCCCGCCGTCAAGCTCCGAAAGATACCAGCCGTAGCCGGTTGAGCCCACATGGGATTGAAGTACGATCTGAAGGGGCTGACCAACGATGGCCGTAAGTTTTCTGACGTCTGACATGGTTACTCTCCTTTTGTTGAATTAGTGGATACCTGCGGCAGACCGCAGATTTGAAAGCCCTGAAACAGGATAGGTATCAGGGATATCAGGATATCTCGTTGAAATGGCCTCAGGAACACCGCTCTGGATCATATCCATTCCGTTTATATTTTTTTCCCTGTGTGTTACGGCCTGGTCAATATGGGCCTGAACCTGGTAAATCTCAGAAGGCTTCAGGCCCACACCGGTCCTGAACAGGTAATTGTTCCTGAAAAAGCCGAAATCGTCATACAGGGACTCGTGAAGGATCTCCCGCTCCCGCTGCTCATCCCAGAGACGGGAGCCGGGTATCTGGCAATACCACTGGAGAAGCACCCTGACACCATGATCCCGGTAGAGGTTGATGGCAAAATCCACTGTTTTCAGAACCTCTTCCTTTGTTTCCCAGGGCAGGCCGAGAATAAAAGAGAAATCTGCCCGCTCAGCCATTCCATAGCGGTTCAACAGCCCGGCAGCCCGGATAAGCTTGGCAACGGTGGTGCCCTTGCCGACTCTCTTCAGCCCCCTGTCATATCCGCACTCTGCCCCTACCAGGAACTGGTGGGCATAGGGCTGGGCCGCAGCCAGGTAATCTTCATCCAGCAGGTCATTGGCCCTGGAGTCAAACACGACTTTCGCACGGATTTCTCTTTTTGCGAATTCCTTGAAAACAGCAGTGGCCCGTTTAACATCCAGGCTGAATTCATCATCTATGATCTGAAGAAGGCCATGGGTAGTCAAATCCACCTTCTCCAGTACAACTTCCACCCGGTCCGTAAAAACCGGAGGGGCCAGCCGGCGCCAGGTTTTCCTGTGTGTTGTGGCACAGAACACGCAGTCAAATGCGCACCCCCTTGAAGATTCGATACCCAGCCCGGTATACACCCCCGGATGAAGGCAGCCGTAGTCAGGCACCGGCAGGGCCGCCATCTGCTCCGGTGTAACAGGCGGCAGACAGGGATTCCTTTTGATGGTGCCGTCGGGAAGTTTATACGTCAGGTTACCCACCTGCCGCAGGTTTCCGCCGCGTTCCAGGGTATCGCAAAGCAGCGGCAGCGCGATATCCCCCTCTCCCCGGATACAATAATCTGCCCGGGTGGTTCCCAGCAGATAATAATCAAACATGGTGGCATGGATTCCGCCGAGCACTATGGGAATCCCGGGATGAAAGGACCGGATCTCCTCTATGCATTTCCTGGCGGTGGGCCAGGCCAGGGAACTGGCTGAAATGCTCACCAGATGACTGGACAGGATCAGGCCGGCATGGAAAGACAACTCCTTTGACCCCTGGGCAATCAAATCAATGATAATCACCTCATGGCCCTTCTCCCTGAGAATGGCAGCCAGAAGATAGACGCCGTAAGACGGACAGGTGCGGATGGCATCCATGGAAACCGGAGACAGCATACCGTCTTTCACGTCCATCAGCGGCGGAACGATCAATGAAACTCTCATAATCTTCTCCCGTTTGGAGAATTATGTCGGATACGATCGGATTAAATAAAAAATCAGGTGTCGAAAAAAAGAAAAATAGATTCAGAAATAAAGACAGATTAAGACTCTATTTTCATACCCGTGGAAAAGGATAAATGTCAAGAAAAAAATAAGGCCGCAGCCAAATATCCAAACCCGGATATTAGGTATAAAAAATTTTATCCTCTGCCGCAGGTTCGATTGATTTTTTATGATTATCCCGTATAATAAAAACAGATTCAATGTATGATTGCGAAACCAAACCTCACCCAATTGATTGCCATTAATATTGAATTAACCCTTCAGAAAAAATCGCATTGAAATTTACCATATAAGCCCGGTCTTATCCGGGCGGGACAACCTTTTTTAAAGGAGGGTTTGATGATTAAAAGAATAGAACTCCGGACGATCATCATTGCAGCGGCATTGGTGGTTTGCCTGTCTGTCGCCCGGTCCGGAATCCATGCAGAGCCCTCAGCCGTTGATTCCGTGATAGATGCCGGTATAAAGGTGGCCGCGCCATTGATTTCCTCCGGGAGCCGTGAAAACCCAAACGGGCAATATTCCGGATTATTGCCGGCAGATCTGCCGGAAGACCCAACGGAAGAAATGACGGATTCGGAAAAGGAATCCCTGGCTAAAGACCGGCTCTTCCAGTCTGCTCTGCAAATGGCGGAAAATACGGAATTCGGCGATAAAATCAGACAGATTGAAAATGCTGTTTCAGACTTTATAAAATTTGAATATTTTAAATCTTTTAACGGGGAAAAAGGCCTGGAAACTGAAAATAAGGAGGATCCCGCTGAAAAAGGATACGGCGTATCATTCTCTCCCAAGCTGGACGGGATATCCTCTGACAATCTGGGTGTTAAAGCGGATTTCACCTATGCTGACACCATTGTCTTTACGGAGTACGAAATTCAGGATAATATGATTGCAATTGAATTTTCAAATGGAGATTTAAACCGTCGTTTAGACGCCACAGCCAGTTTCGGCATAGCTGAAAGCGATTCGGAATCCGCCTTTGTGTTCAAACTGAGTTTTGAATTTGATTAACAGGCTGTATTAAAGGATCGCGCAAAAATAACTGAGAACTGATCCAAAACATGGACAAACCCGGCAGGCTGTGATACCTGAAACCATGGATTTTACAGCATCTGCCTCCGGACCGGAACCCCGGTTGGGAAAAGCCTTTTACTTTCTGTTTCACAACAGGCACATCCTGGTGGACCGGGACGGCAACATCCCCTGCCTGGAATCGCCCGCTGACCTGCCCGTGGGCGATTTTTTCTTTTTCGGTACCCTTAAAAATCTTCCCTGTTATTGTGCAAGTGTATTGGCTGAAAATAAATCACTCTCAACTAAGTCTGTCAACCTCCGGGCCTTTTTTCTGAGGGCAGACGATACGTCCCGGCAAGCGGCAGGCTATGCCCGGCAGATACTGGATCTTCATCTCAACTCCAAATTCTGCGGCCGGTGCGGCAGCATGACACATCCCAAGACAGGAGAGCACGCAAGGGTCTGCCCTGAATGCAGCCGGACAGCCTACCCAAGGATATCACCGGCCATTATTACGGCGGTGACCCGGGGGGACAGGATTCTTCTTGGCAGAGGTGTCGATTTTCCCAATCCCAAGATGTTCAGTGTGCTTGCGGGATTTGTCTCTCCCTCGGAAACCCTTGAAGAATGTGTCATCCGGGAGGTATTTGAAGAGACCCGGATCCGGGTGACGGATGTGCAGTATGTCAGCAGCCAGCCATGGCCCTTTCCGGACAGCCTGATGATCGGATTTACCGCCCGCTACCACAGCGGAGATATCTGCATTGATCCTGCTGAAATTGTGGAGGCAGACTGGTTCTCTTACGATGACCTGCCGCTTATCCCTGATGCCTCGACCCTGGCAGGCCGTCTCATCCGGGCCTTTGTCCGCCGGAAAGGCGAATAAACGCCGCGGACAGCAAAACCTCTGTAACCGGCCAGGATTCATGGCGCCCGTTATTACGAATTCCCGGCTCTGCCTTGACAGAAACAAAGCACTATCTTAAATAAACATGGTACCCGTTATAGCATTCTTCATCTCATAATTTAGGATATTTCATCATGGAAACCACTCAAAAAGGTATGCTGGAAAGATTTCTGGATATGGTCGAAGGCGTGGGCAACCGCCTGCCCCATCCCACTATCATGTTTATGGGTCTGATTTTAATTCTCCTGGGGCTGACCGCTGTCTGCGCCGCTTTGGGAATTGTAGTCGAGACGCCCGGGGGCAGATTCCCCATCAATAACCTCCTGGGCCAGGGCCGGGTTCAGATCCAGGATCCCAGGACAGGAGAGGTGATTGCCGGGTTTGCCAACGGCTGGCACTATCTGGCGGAAACCTTAACCCCCAATTTTGTCAATTTTGCCCCCTTTGGCATGGTCATGGTGATCATGATCGCCATCGGTGTCTCCGAACACAGCGGCCTGATCGTTGCCGCGGTCCGGAAAATGGTTCTGGGAGCCCCGCAGAAGATGATTACCCCGGTGATCGTTCTGGCCGGCGTATTGTCCAGTATTGCCTCGGACGCAGGCTACCTGGTTCTGGTTCCCCTTGGGGCAGTTGTCTTTTACGGCATCGGCCGCCATCCCCTGGCAGGCCTGGCAGCGGCATTTGCCGGGGTTTCAGGCGGATTTTCCGCCAATATCGCCATTACCTCACTGGAACCCCTTTTAGGCGGATTTACCCTGGCTGCGGCTAAAACCGGAGATGCCATGGTGGGAACCAATTTTGCCGAAACAATGAACATCGCCACCATGAACTACTATTTTCTCCTGGCATCCACCCTGCTCATCGTTATTGTCAGCACCCTGGTGGTGGAGAAAATCGTCGTTCCCCACCTGGGTAAATTTGAACCCGAACCGGACCTTGATATCGACGATCATCCGGACGATCTCACCCCTGATGAAAACCTGGGACTGAAATGGGCCGGCATCACCCTGGTTGCCTACACCGGGATTCTGGCCCTGACCCTCATTCCAACGGACAGCAGCCTCCCCCTCGTGGGCAGCCTCTCCACCAACACCCTGTCACCGGAGCAATTCAAACTCATCCAGGACCGGTTCGGCAGTGTGGGCATCACCCATGCACCGTTTTTCAGCACCCACAGCATAGTCACTGCCCTGTTTTTCATGTTCTTCCTGCCCGGACTGGCCTATGGTGTGGTTGTAAAAAAACTGCGCACCGGAGCCGACCTGGTAAAAACCATGGAGGATTCCATGAGGGGCATGGCCAGCTTTATTGTACTGGTCTTTTTCATGGCCCAGTTCGTGGCCTACTTCAATGCCTCCAACTTCGGCATCCTTCTGGCCATGAAAGGGGCGCAGCTGCTTGAACTGGTGCCCCACCAGAGCCTTATCGGCGCCATCAGCCTGGTGGTGGGGTTTGTGCTCCTCTCCTCTTTTATCAACCTCTTCATGGGATCGGCCTCTGCCAAGTGGGCCATCCTTGCCCCGATCTTCGTGCCGGTGATGATGACGGTCCACATGACCCCTGCCGCCACCCAGATGCTATACCGCATCGGAGATTCCTGCACCAATATCATCACCCCGCTGATGACTTATTTTGCCTTTGTCATCGTCATCGGAAGAAAGTATCAGAAAGACTTCGGCATCGGCTCCCTGGTCTCCCTCATGCTCCCCTTTTCCATTGCCTTTCTTATGGGCTGGACCATCCTGTTTCTTGTCTGGGGGATGCTGGGGCTGCCGCTGGGACCCAATGCAGAGATATTCTTTGATCCGCCGGCTTGATCCGCCGGCATGACCTGCCGGGCTATAGTTTTGCCCGGCCGAACACATCCTTTTTTTCAAGCCATCGGCCTGACAGGGAATCATCTTTGAACAGGAGATCCAGCCCTTTGACAAAACCGACCTGGTATGAGGGAAAACCCTTTTCCGCAAGGACCTTGATAAACACCGACGAATACATATCCGTGGTTGCCCTGTACAGGGGGAAGCAGGGCACCCTCACCTCGCATTTTTCCTCATACCCCTGTTTGCAGACCGCCACATCTGTTGAATGATAGGCACGGCAGGAAAAAGGCCGGATGGCGTAAATGAGGCACCGGCCCTGGCGGTTGAGAAAGGGACACGGTGCCTGGGCAGTATGCCAGAACGCCTCTGTCAGGGTATTGCCCTTTGCTTCGGTCCCGGCAATCCGGTCTCTGAAATATGCCAGGCCCTCCGGGGTGGTCTGGGCCCGGAGCTCATAAAAAATAACAAGAAGTTCGGGAATGGACACCCCCACCCTCAGGTGGCAGCAATAGGCGCATCCGGCCTTGCAGGCCGCCTCTTCAGGCAGTTCGAACACACCTGAGGTAAACTCTTCCATGGCCTTGCCCAGCACGGGCAGGCGGACACCGTGATTGTCCAGGAACTGCCCCAGAAGGGTTCGGGCCTTTTTCACATGGGCAGCCAGCAACTGCCTGGACCGGTCTTCCATATCTGATTTGCCCTTATTCATTTTATGATTTTTTCTCCAGTTTTTTTGACCGTGTCCGGAACTATTTGGGCGGCAGGGTCAGGGCAAAGGAGATCCCCTTTTCCACCCACATGGACAGCGCCCCGTCTGAGGCATACCCCTCAGCCCCCACCATGACCCATCCTTTCATGACCCTTCCCGTGGTATCAAATACCCGGGTATGTTCCATATCAAGGCAGGCCCGGTAATTCTCAGGCCCCACCCGGACGATCAGGTCCTCATTCAAAATCCCGCAGGCCATGTTTCCGTGAATCAGGACGCAGATGCCGCCGAACATCTTCTTTTCGACGATTTCCCTGCGGTCACGGACCAGGTTACGCACCCGGTTTGCAAGGGTTTCACTATAAGCCATATCCCACCTCCTTTTTCATCCCTGCCGTGCATGTTGTTTTGCAATAAACCTTGTCATCTGCCCGAGAACCATGGTCATCACCTCTTTGGGCAGGAAATAATCCGATGCCCTGGCGGCAACCTTCTCTATCAGTTCCTCAACCGTCTTCTCTTCATCCAGGTGCCTGGCATAGGTGGCCTCAAGCAGTGCCCGCATCTTTACGGCTTCGGCAATGGATCTTTCCATGTAACTGCTCCCCTCATCCCCGGTCACGGCACCGTAATGTTCCGACAGGTGGACCCGGGCGGGATAGGCAGACATTTTTTCAAGGCTGGCCTGGTAGGCGTCAAAATCGGAGTTGGCAGCCGCAAAGACATGGTCCCCGTAAGGGATTCCACCGGCATCAGAGGCAGCCATGGCACTTTCCCGGGGAATATAAACCGCTATGGAACAGGAGGAGTGGCCCGGCACCTCAATGATGACCAGGTCAAGGTCCCCGCAGCGGATAGTATCATTATCCCCTGCTGTATTATCCACACCGATTGTCCTGATATCAAGATCCTTTTTCAGCTCCCCGCTGTTCTCCTCCGGCAGCAGCATGGTGTTCAGGGAAACAATGGTTTCAACCACATCTGTCCGGGAAAGAAGCGCCTTTGCCCGGCTGGAGGCGGCTACTTTCAGCCACGGCCACCGTCTCTTCAATCCCGGCACAATGCCCACGTGGTCGAAGTGGGAATGATGGATAACCAGGTGCCTTATCTTTCCGGGATCAATCCCGAGGAAGTCGATCTGGGTGATAATGTCGGGAACAATATAGGTCATGCCGCCCCCCAGGATGGCAAATTCCTCTCCCCCGTCCACCAGGTAAACACAGGACTCATTCCGGCCGAGAAGGGTTATCCGGTCCGTTACCGGTCCGGGCTGGTCAACTCTCATCTTTCACTCCTTTCACAGATTTTGTCATTGCCACATGTCATCAACACCTCACTTTTTCCTAGGTTTTGCCCTGTTGGTCGGTGTGGCCGTTCCCGGGTCATCCGGCCAGAAGTGCTTGGGATACCGTCCCATGAGATCCTTTTTCACCTCAGCATAGGTCTGGTTCCAGAAGTTGCCCAGGTCCCGGGTAATCTGGACCGGCCTGCCTGCCGGTGACAGGAGATGAAGGGTCAGGGGGAATTTTCCCCGGGCAACGGCGGGGGTGGTCATGAGGCCGAACATCTCCTGGAGGCGGACCGCCAGAACGGGAAAATCCAGGGGGCCGTTGTCATCGGAATACTTTACGGGAATCTTTGACCCGGACGGAACAACCACATGGGTCGGCGCATGGGCATCAACCATTTTCTGCTGTTCCCAGGAGAGCAGGTGCTTTAACGCCGCACCCAGGTCTACCTGCCGGAGCCCGGCCCCGGAAGAGATACCGCCCAGAAACGGTGCCAGCCAGTCTGCCATATTAGCGGCCAGGGCCTTATCCGACAGATCCGGCAGCCCGGCAAAGGCGCTGTCCAGATCTGAACGGCCTTTTAAAAAAATCACCCGGTGCCTGAACTGCTGCAGCGTCCTGGTCCAGGGCAGGATATCCAGCCCGGCCTGTTCAATCCCCTGCACCAGGGCCTGTAAAACATCTGCGGGATCGGGTTTGGCCAGGGGGGTCTCCCTGAGCATCAGCCTCCTGTACCAGGTCCGGGTAAAGGCCCTGACAGACAAGGTCTTATCCTCCCAGGCCACCTCGTCTTTTCTCTCAATATGGTCTTTAAAATCCACTGCCAGATCAGCCGGGTCATAAGCGGCTGCCAGAAAAATATTGGCATTTTTCTTATGTCCGTCCAGATGGGCTGCCACGATATACTCATGACCGGACAGCCCGTTGGGAAACCTGAAACAGACACCACTGCCCGAAGCCGTCAAATAAGACAGGGAGTCCGGTTTCCGCTTTTTTGCTATCCTGCCCGGCCAGGCAAAGGCCAGGACCCTGCCTGCCGTGGAAATGTCCATGGACCTTGAATTGATTTTGAATCCGGCAGCCAGGTTACCTGCCTGGGCCAGGATATTTTTTGCGGCCTTAAAATTGACCTGTTTGCGTACGGGTTTTCCTTTAGAGATATCCGAAAGGATTTCAAGCCGCAGTCCCACATCAGGATCATCCCCGGCGCCTGAAAAGACAAAGTCCCGCTCCTCCGTCATGGCCGCCAGGCAGCAGCCCGTGAATCCCTGGCCAAGCGCCTTTGACCGGATAATCATATGGGCCAGGCGGGGATGGGTTCCGGCGGACAGGAGTTTCCGGCCGTAATCTGTGATCAACCCGTTTTTGTCCAGGGCGCCCAGCTGTTTCAGCAATGCTGCAGCAGGTTTAAATGCACTTTCCGGCGGCACATCCAGCCACTTAAGATCAGCCGGATCCGTTACACCCCACCGGGCCAGTTCCAGGGCCAGGGGGACAAGATCAGCCGAAAGAATCTCCGGCCGGTTGAAGGGAATCAGCCCCTGGTGGACATGCTCCGGCCAGAGACGGTAGCAGACACCGGGGGCGGTCCGCCCGGCACGGCCCCGGCGCTGGTCGGCAGAGGCCTTTGACACCGGCAGGGTTTCAAGGCGGGTCATTCCCCGGCCCGGGGAAAACCGGGGAGCCCTGGCCAGTCCGGAATCCACCACCACCCGGACGCCCTGGATGGTCAGGGAGGTTTCGGCAATGGGGGTGGCAAGGACGATTTTTCGCCGGCCGGGCTTTGAAGGGGCGATGGCCGCAGCCTGCTCCCGCGGGGACAGGTTGCCGAACAAGGGATAGATATCAATGGGTGAAGACCTGTCTAATCCCTCCCTGAGACGCTCTGCCATGGCCCGGATCTGGGCGGCGCCGGGCAGGAATACCAGGATATCGCCCTCTTCTCCGGCCAGGCCTTTCTGCACGGCCCTGAAACAGGCGGGCAGAATCTCCCTGCCTTTGTCACCGGTGCGTCCGCCGCCGGCCTGGTCCCGCGGGACCGGAGGCAGGTAATGGGTGGTCACGGGCCAGGTCCGCCCTTTGGATAGAATCATCGGTGCATTGTCCATGACAGCGGACAGGGCTGCCATATCCATGGTGGCTGACATGACAAGAATCCGCAGATCCGGATTAAACACCTCAGCCGATTCAAGACTCAGGGCCAGACCCAGGTCCCCGTGGATATGACGTTCGTGAAACTCATCAAATATAAGAAGGCCGACATCCTCCAGGCCGGGATCGGACTGGATTCTCCGGGTGAGTATGCCTTCGGTGATAATCTCGATCCGGGTCCGGGGGCCGATGCAGCGGTCCAGACGGACCTGGTATCCCACGGTCTGACCCGGCTTTTCCCCCAGAAGCCCTGCCATATGGGAAGCACAGGCCCGGGCAGCCAGGCGGCGGGGTTCAAGCATGACGATTTTTTTGTCTCCCATCCAGGGCCGGTCCATCAGGGCCAGGGGCACCAGGGTGGTTTTCCCGGCACCGGGCGGTGCCTGGACCAGGGCTTTTTTTTCTTTATCAAGGGCATCTGCAAGTGAGGGCAGCACACCCACCACCGGCAGTTCCGCCACAGCGGGGTTTGATCTGAGAGGACCGGGTAAAAACGATATTCCGGAAGAAGTCATGGTCTGGTGTTCTATCCCCTGTTCCCAGCATCCGGACAGGGAAAAGTATATACAGAATCACAGATCCTGTCCCCTGCCGTCATGGGTTTAATGCCTGTATTTTCCAGCAGCCTGTCAATATTGTAATCAGGTGCCGTCTCATTATCCTTTGGTGTCATGATCTCTCCTCTGATAAAGGTCCAGGGACTTGTGGCCGGCCACCACCTCGAACAGGGCATCGAATGCCCCCCTGTAAGGACTTTGGGCCGCACTCTCCCCGTTAATGGTATCAACGGTGATATGGGTAAGGGGACTGAAGGTGCGGGTCATCATATGGACGACAGGCGCCAGGTACCCGGGCAGGCGGTCATCTTCAGGCGGCACATGAATGGTCATCTCCCTGCCCCTGCGTCCGGACACCAGCACAAGTTCCCTGCCCCTGTAAACCAGGTGGGTGCCGGCCAGCCGCTTGGGCAACCCCAGGCCCCGCACCATGGGCCCCAGACCGCAGATTGATGCCGGATCCATGGCGTTCATCCAATAGACCGTTCCGGTATCCAGGCCTTTGGAAAGCCTTCGGAAGGCCTTATGGGAGACAAACTGGGGCCCCTGAATCCCTTTAAAGAAGGACCCGGCCAGGACCTCTCCTGACAGCTCCATAAGATAGAGGGATTTAAACAGGTCCTTCCATCTGAAACCGGGCAGTTCCCTGGCCAGCAACTCCCGGAACAGAATTCCGTACCGGTCCAGCAGTACCCTGACCCGGTCCCGGTTCAGGGCCTCTGCTTCCACCAGGTCCCGGTTTTTGGCCGGCGCATCAGCAGCCGGTTGAAACCATTGCCCTGCCAGCGGAAGCGCACCCTGCCGCCTGGCCAGTTCTGTCCGTGAAAACCCCACGCCCGCGGTCGCGGCGGCCCGGCGCCTGCCCCTGTACCGTCCACGCCCGGAACGCAGGGCAGATCCCTTAAGCTGACCAGGGGATTCGGGCAGTTTAAACCTGTTCTCAATACCTTTTCGTAATGCCAGAAAGGTGGTGTTGGTCAGTTTCCCCTGCCAGACCCGGTCCCAGATCTTGTTTATTAGATCCCGGCTTTGACCGTTGACCAGCCTCTGCAGGGCAAAAAAATCATAACGGCTGTCCGGTTCCTTGAAAACCGTTTTCCATACACCGGTTCCCGGATCATCGCCTGCCCTGGAACCCTCATCTTCAGATGCTTTTAAAAAATCCAGGTCAGGTTCAAAGCAGAACAATACCCGCTCTTTTTGCCGTCCCAGCCACAGGATCTCCCCCTCCTGCATGAGGCTGTCCAAGAAAGAGGGGTGGTAGCCCTCAATCCGCGCAGGCAGCACATCGGTTTCCCAGAGCCCTGCAGGCAGGGGAAGGCAGGCCAGTTGCTCCAGGCTGTCAAAGAGATGATCCAGGGCGTCGCCCCGGCCCTGCCCCTCACGATCCCTGCCGGTCAGGCCCTGGCATTCGGCCAGAAAGAGGGGCAGCAGATCCAGATCCAGGGGATCAAACCCGGGCCGGCCGGCTGCCCTGTGCATGCGGATGAGAATTTCAAGGTTGCGGGCATCGCAGATATCCCCGTCCCTGCCGTCAACCAAAAGCTGCCCCTGCACAACCGCCTTGGTTTCTACCAGGTCTGAAATAAAACCGGACAGGGTGTCTTCTGAAAGCCCCAGACAGGACAGGCAGAAACCGGGCGGTTTGGGGCTGTAATAGGAAAGCCACTGGGCAAAGAGGGCCAGTCCCAGTTCCGGGTCTCTTCCCTCCGCAGGAATTATGTCCGGATCCTTTCCCCCCATGTCTGTCAGTTCGGGGAAATTCCCTGGCCCATACCATCCCGCCAGAATATCTTTTACGCTTTCCCTGGCAGCCACATAGGTGGCGCCCCGGGAGGTCACCAGCACCAATTTTTCACCTGTATTGTTCAAAAGAACTTCCGCCTGATCTCCGGAACTATCCGCCAGTGCCCTGGACAGGATCTTCCATTCACCAACGGGAATGGCCACCCGGTCCTTGACCCAGTCGCACAGGTCACCGGGATTATCCGGGCCGTACCCCGGGGCAAGGCGCTGGCGTTTTATTTCAAACGTTCGGGCCAGTTCAGGTGATATTTTAGGCCTGAGACCGGCGGTGTACAGGGCCTCTTTAATCAGATTGTCCTTCAGGCCGGAGCCGGCGGAGGCCGGCTGGTCCTCCCGGTACATATACTGGTTGATCTGATTCCAGGCCATGGCAGCGGCAAATGGGCTGGGCCTTGCCGTGTGGGCCGCGGACCAGGAAATCTCCCCACTGGCCAGCTCTTCCAGGACCATGCCCAGGGCAGGCATGTCAAACTCATCCCGGAGACAGGTACGCCAGGTTTCCAGCAGGATGGGAAAATCCGGAAAACTTAAGATATTCTCCATAAGCTTCTGGGACTGAAGGCGGGTCATCCACAACGGCATCCGCTGGTTGATACGGTTCCGGGTCACCAGCAGGGCCCGGCCCGCACATTCCCTGAATCTCGCCCCGAAAAAGCCGGAGGACTCAAGCCGGCTGCATACCAGTTGTTCAAGGTTATCCGCTGTAACCAGGGAGAGGAGTTCTTCCGGCTCAACCGGTCCGGGCAGCTGGACAATAACCGCATCATTGCCCGGAAAAATCTCGGGCCGCTCTTTAAAATGTTCTGTCCAGGCCGCCTCCAGTGCCAGGGCAAATGGACGGTTCACCCGCCCGCCCCACAGGGTGTGGATCACCAGCATGGTTCCGGGGCTGGCACCCGGACCGGACCGGACGTACTCCAGCAGCAGGTGACGGCGATGGGGCAAGGGGGCGACCTCTTTCTGGCTGCGGCAGAACTTTATAAGCTCCCGGGCGCCTGTGTCATCCATGCAATAGGTTGAGGTCAGTTCCCCTGCAAAGGCATCCCTTGCCTCCGGGCCGCCGGACAATGCCTGGTCAGCCTGCTCCAGAAAGCCTGCCATACGGCTGGAAAAATGAAAATCCCGGTTCAGGCCCTCGGCAATCCAGAACGGGGCATCCATTCCCCGGTTTCCTGCGGGCAGGGCAAAGACATCGTTGTGGGTAATCCGGGTGATCTTCCAGTTCTGGCTGCCCACGGTGGCGATCTGCCCGACCTTGGCCTCCCAGACGTACTCTTCGTCCAGCTCTCCGATACGGGCATTTGTCCGGGAATGGCGAAGCTGGTAATACCCCCTGTCGGGGATGGTGCCGCCGGACATGTACAGGGCCAGGGTCGCCCCTTTTTTAATGGACACGGTATTCTCAAGCCGGTCAAAGGAGATCCTGGGCTGGAGATCCCGTATCCGCGTTCCGGCGTAGCGGCCCTCCAGCATGTTCAATACCAGGTCAAACTGTTCGCGTCCAAGATCCCGGTAAGGGGCGGAGGTCCGGATAAAGGCGTAGAGTTCATCCACATCCCAGTTTTCCCTGCCCACCATGGAAATCAGAATCTGGGCAAGGACATCCAGGGGGGACTTCACAGGATAAAGGGGTTCGATATCCCTTTTGCTGATCGCCCTTGCCAGCACGGCCGAAGCGATCAGGTCCTGGGCATGGGACGGGAACAGACGGCCTGCACTGGCCCTGCCCACCTGGTGGCCGGCCCGGCCCAGGCGCTGGACCGCAGAGGAGACGGAAAAGGGAGACTGGACCAGGATCACCTCGTCCAGGTCCCCGATGTCAATACCCATCTCCAGGGAACTTGTGGCCACGATGGCTTTCAATCCCCCCTCCCGAAGCCGCTCTTCCACATCTTTCCGCAGGTCCTTGGACAATGATCCGTGGTGGGAATAGGCCAGGAGCCCGCCTGCGGCCCGGTTCACCTTATAGGTCAGTTTTTCGCACAACCGCCTGCCGTTGGTAAACAGGAGGGTGGACCTGTTCTTTTCAATTCTCTCCCTGAAGGATTCCGCCAGCAGATCCCATACTGAAAAATCCTCTTCCGTATCCTCCGGCATCTCTTCCGGTTCCGACCGTTCCGGATAACAGATCTTCAGCCTGTATTCCTTTTGGATGCCCGAGGCAATCCGGGTAACCGGCCTGGGGAAATATTCAGGGGCATGGATACTACCTGAAAACCGGTATCCCCCGACCATCTCCGCAACCGGGTCCAGGTTCTCCAGGGTGGCAGACAGGGCAATACGCTGGAATTCGCCGGACAGCCGCACCAGGCGGTCCACGGCCGTGATCAGGTGTACTCCCCGCTTGTTCCCGGCACAGGCATGGATTTCATCCAGGATAACCGTTTTCAGGCTGCCCAGGATTGCGCAGCCCGACGCCGAACTGAGCAGCAGGTTCAGGCTTTCGGGCGTCGTGATCAGGATTTCCGGAGGATGGATACTCATCTTCCGCCGGTCTTTCTGGGGGGTGTCCCCGCTCCGGGTCAATACCCTGATACTGGGAAAAATTTCCCCTGCATCTTCGAATTTCTCCCGTATCCGGGCCAGCGGCCGGATCAGGTTCTTCCGGATATCGTTGTTCAGGGCCTTCAGGGGGGATATGTAGAGCACCCTGACCCGGCCGGGAGACCAGGCCCCTGTGGCCAGCTGGTTAATGGCCCATAAAAACGCCGTCAGGGTCTTACCCGACCCTGTGGGCGCCGTAACCAGGAGATGCTCACGGCGGCCGATGGCCGGCCAGGCCTCTGACTGGACATCTGTGGGCCGGCCTATATTTGCAGCAAACCACTCCCGGATCAGGGGATGAAAAGAGTCTAAACCGGGGTTCATGGCATCCCGCCGTCACCGCCTGCCCGTTTTTCCCACCCCAGTACAGACCGGACCGGGTAATGGTCCGAGGGAAATCTGCCGGAGAAATCATCCAGGACCACCTGGCGGGCCTTGACCCGGAAGTCTCCCCTGTACAGGATCCAGTCGATGTGAAGACCGGTGTCCCTGCCGTCAAACTCATGAAAGGTATTCATGTCCCTGCCGGAAAAGACCTCCTGAAACCCATGGGCCAGAAACCGTTCATAGGCAGGGGAGCCCGGGTTGGAGTTAAAGTCGCCGGTAATGACCACGGGCAGTCCGGCCGGAAACCGTTTCAGGAAGTTTGCCACAAGATCCGCGCTCCTTGCCTGCACCCCGGGATCAAAGTCAAAATGGGTATTCACGGCCAGGATTTCACGGTCCCGGTTCTGAAACCAGCCGATCACACACTGCCTGGGCCACTTGGAACCGTCAAGCTTTGAGGGCAGGTCAGGGGTCTCACTTAAAAAATGATGCCGGCTTCCCATACAGCACCAATCGTTGTGATGAAATATCATATTGCTCTGCCACCAGGGCGTGTTTTTATTATACCAGCCAATGTGACTGTGGGAGGGAAGCTGCTCTTCCAGAAACCGGGCCTGGAAATGGTTTACCTCCTGGAATCCGATGAAATCCGCCGGATACCGGCTGAGTATCTCCGCCACCAGGGGGCTTCTGTTTTTCCAGCTGTTCTCCCCGTCCCCGGCCAGGCCGAACCTGAGATTCATGGTCATTATGGTAACGGTGTTGTCCTGGTTCATAGTTTCCTCATGATATAATCTGCCTAAGCATGCGACATTCCCCGGTCATAGTCAACCATCGTGCTGTCCGACAACCCGGGACAGCGGCCGGCCGGTCAGTTTTCCCCTTTTGGAAAAACAAGGTTTTATTAGATCAGGTTTTACTATATAATGCATAAATTAGTTAGCTTTTTCCCAACCCCGTTTTTACTTTAATTAAACAAAACCTGTTGGATTCATCAATGAATTTTAATTCATTTAACCCATATTTCCGGAGGTAGCTGGATGTTTAAAAATTTAAGTCTAACGAACAAGTTAATGATCTCCATCGGCACTGTCGTGTTGATCTCATTCATTGCCACGGTCAGCTTCATCACCCTGAACGCCACCGGTCTCTCAAAAGAGCAGGCGCTCCAGAGAATGAATGCCCTGTCCAGGGAGTATGCCAATGAAATCAGGGTGGATATCGAAAACGCCCTTGATACGGCAAGGGCCCTGGCCTATGCCTCCCAGAACATGAAAATCAAGAACCAGCTTATAAAAAGGGAAACCCTTTTAAACATGATGGAGGGGATGCTGGAAAACAACCCCGGCTACCTCGGCATCTGGACCGTGTGGGAACCCAATGCCTTTGACGGCCTGGACAGCGAATACCAGGGTGCAACCGGGCATACGGCCCAGGGACGGTTTGTTCCCTACTGGAACCGGGTGGGGGGCGTCCACCTGGAAGCCTGCGTGGATATGACCGGCGAATGGTATACCCGGGCAAGGGATACGAAAAAGGAAGTGATCATGGATCCCTTTTCCTATGAGGTGGGCGGAAAACAGATCATGCTGGTCAGCGTCTGTGTCCCCATTATCGTAAACGGCAGGTCCATCGGGGTCACGGGGGTTGATTTCTCCATGGACCAGATCGCGGCCCTTGTAAACGATATTACGCCCTATGGGACCGGGTATGCGGTCCTGGCCACCGGGGGCGGTATGATTGCGGCCCACCCGGATATGGAAAAAGCAGGCAAGATGATTAAGGACAACTATCCGGATACTGTGGGCAACGCCCTTGGTAAAAGGGAAACCACACATGTTAATTTCAACCTTGAAACCACCGGGGATGACTCTGTCCTGACCATAACCCCCTTGAAAGTGGGCACCACCGGTACGGACTGGGCCATGATTGTAAATGCACCGCTGAACAAGATGCTGGAAGGGGTAAATAAAATGCGGAACATCAGTATCCTGATCTCCGGTATTTCCCTGGGCCTTCTGGGTCTCCTTGTTTTCTTCCTCTCCCGCATGGTCATTGTCCGGCCGGTAAACAACGTGATCGCCAGCCTCACCGACATTTCCCAGGGAGAAGGCGACCTCACCAAACGCCTGGATGTCAACACCGGAGATGAACTGGGGAAGCTGGCCGGGGTATTCAACTCCTTTATCGAAAAACTGCAGCACATGATCAGGGATATATCAGGCGGGGTGGATACCCTGTCCTCATCGTCCACGGAATTGTCCTCCATCTCCGACCAGATGTCCACAGGGGCATCCCATACCTCTGACAAATCAGGATCTGTTGCAGCGGCCACAGAGGAGATGACAACGAATATGACCTCCATTTCAGCCGCCATGGAAGAGTCCAGCATTAACCTGAATACCGTGGCAAGCTCAGCCGAGGAGATGAACGCCACCATAAACGAAATCGCCCAAAGTGCAGAAAAGGCCAGGGGGATTTCGGAAAATGCCGTGTCCAAGGCAGAAACATCCTCACAGACCATGGATGAACTCGGCGGGGCTGCCCAGGCAATCGGGAAAGTGGTTGAAACCATTACCGATATTTCAGAGCAGGTCAACCTCCTCTCCCTGAACGCAACCATTGAGGCGGCCCGGGCCGGGGAGGCGGGCAAGGGGTTTGCCGTGGTTGCCAATGAGATCAAGGATCTGGCCAAACAGACATCTGACGCCTCAATGGACATAAAAGACAAAATCAACCATATCCAGAAGAGCGCCGGGGTATCCCAGGAAGGAATGTCGGAAATCACCGGGGTCATCGGGAATGTAAACGAAATCGTGGCCACCATCGCCACTGCGGTTGAAGAACAGTCTGCAGCCACCCGGGAGATTGCCGAAAATATCACCCAGGCCTCTTCCGGAATCCAGGAGGTCAATGAAAATGTCAGCCAGAGTTCCTCAGTGGCAGATGAGATTTCAAAGGACATCTCAGATGTGAACCAGTCCGCCGGGGATATGGCAGACAGAAGCAACCAGGTAAAACAGAGCGCCGGCAACCTGTCCGGCCTGGCCGAAGAGCTGAACCGGATGGTGGGACAGTTTAAAATCTAACCCGGAAAGGTATCCGGCCTCCCATTCGCCCCCGGAACAGTCTGTCACCGGCCTGTCCGGGGGCCTGCCCCCAGAGCCCCCGCCCGAATTCAGCCTTGTACTTCCCCGGATTTTAAGATACATAAACAACCTGAATTTTTTATGCTTTTCATCATAAAGGAAACAGGGCCATGGGTTCGGAAAAGAAAGTCAATGTCATCCCCAGGGAAAACGCCGTATTCCGGATGGATAAAAACGGAATCTGGCACAATGAGCACGGCCGGTTCGAACACCCCAAGATAATCAGTTATTTCAACCGCTCCATCCAAAAAGACGACCAGGGATACTTCCTGAGCCAGACTCTGGATGGGATGGTGGAAAAGGTCTATTTCCCCTATGAGGACACGGCTGTTTTTGTTGTGGACATCCGGGTGGAAAAAAACATTGACCTGATCCTGAATACCGGCACCAAATGCCCCCTTGCTCCGGATACCCTCTTTATAAAAGACGATAATCTTTATTGCCGGATCCCGGATCATCTGGTCAAATTCAACCAGCACGCCCTTGCCAAAATGGCAGTGCACCTTGATGAGACAGAGCACGGACTTGTACTCTGCCTGGGGGAGTCATCCCGGGTCATTCCTGAAAAATAACAACCGGATTATCGTTACCGCAACAACCGGGCCGGGATTTTCATCATTGACAATTTCCGATCCTGGCAGATATTGGAATATTGATTGCAACCCCGGGAACAGGAATACTGCCCATGATGATGATTTATAAATATACCATACGGACCTGGCTCATCCTGAGATACTGTTTTCACTGGGTGAGCCGTACGGGATGCTTCGGCCGGAGCCAGGCCGTCCACTTTTCTCCGGGCAGGAATGAAAAAACCGGCAATACGATACGGGCAGGGCTGTTTCGCCACCATGTCAAACAATTCCACGAATCCTCCTGTTCAGTGGCCTCTGTGGTGTCGGCTGTCAACGCACTCCTGGAAAAAACCCGGGGCCCCCAGGCAGTTCCGCTGACCCAGCGTGCCATCCTGGAAAAGGTCAGGGCAGCCCACTGGAAAGAGCGTATGGGACCAAACGGATACAAGGGCAGGCGGGGGCTTCCCCTAACGGTCCTCGGCCAGGTGGTCCGGGCAAGCCTGGACGCCTATGGATTATCCGGGGCCGGTGTGGAGGTCATCCAGGCCAGGGGAGGACGGGACAGTATCCCCGTAAAAAACAGGCTGCGCACCCTGCTCAAAGAATTTCAGGACAAGGACAACTGCCTGCTCATTGCCCATTTTGACCAGGGCAGCTTTGTCCGTGAACTTAACATTCCCCATATTTCCCCTGTGGGCGGGTTTGACCCCGAGACCTGCCAGGTAACCATCCTGGATGTGGACCCCTGTCAGCCGCGCCCCTATAAACTACCGTTCCGGACCTTTTACAAAGGCATTTCCACCTGTTACGGCGGCGTATTCAGCCTGTTTGACTATGGACGGGGCGGGGTGGTGCTTATCCGCTTAAACCCGCCGGAAGCCCGAACCTGAAGCAAAAGCCTGCGGATCACAAGTTTTACAAAACTAACTTCATACGCCTTTCTTGACTTGATCGGGTCAATGATTACCCTTATGTCCAACCAATGTTCAGGTGGTCTTCAACCGCCTGCAACAGAATAAATCAACCGCAGTTCTCATACTGCGTCCATATACACGGAGGTGATATCATGACCCACACTTTACCATCACTCGGATATGACTATGATGCACTGGAGCCCTTTATTGATACAAAAACCATGGAGATCCACCACACCAAACACCACCAGACCTATGTTGACAAGCTCAACGCAGCCCTGGAAGGCCATGAGAGCCTTGCCGGGCTCACGGTGAACGAACTGATTTCCGACCTGGCCAGGGTACCGGAGGAGATCCGTACCGCGGTGAGAAATCACGGGGGAGGCCATTCCAATCACAGCTTTTTCTGGCCCCTGCTGAAAACAGATGTCCCCCTTGGCGGCGCTATACTGGAGGCCATTGAAAGGGATTTTGGTAATTTTGAAGATTTCAAATCCGAATTCTCCACCAAGGCGGCCTTGTTGTTCGGCTCCGGGTGGACCTGGCTTACCACGGACCAGGGTAAACTTACCATTGTGACAACCCCTAACCAGGACAGTCCTGTCAGTACAGGCAAAACCCCGGTTCTGGGCCTGGATGTATGGGAGCATGCCTATTATCTAAAATACCAGAACCGGCGCCCGGACTACATCAATGCCTTTTTTGACATTATCAACTGGGAGAAGGTCAACAACCTGTTTCTGGCTGCATCCTGATGGCCGCGGACCTGGCTGGCCACAGCCCCGTCTCTGACCCAAACAGCTAAAACCCGGACAGGTGCTTTTCCTGCCCGGGTTTTCTGTTTCATTATCCGGAAAAAAGAACCGGGGCAGATATTGCCCCGGCCGTTGTTATTATTACCTGCGAAAAATCAGCTAAGCTTTCTTCTGGCCACATTGGCAAAACCCAGAAGGCCAAAACCGAACAGAAGCATGGTCGTGGGTTCGGGAACCGGGTTTGATGCCGTAATTTTTCCCCAGAGTTCAGTGTCATTGGTCCCCCCTTCATAGGAGGTAAAGGATGACACCAGGTCATCTGCAGTTTCACCAAATCCCAACAACTCAAAGGTATATTGAATTCCCGCATATTCAAAAACCTGGGTCATGGAACCGTCTGAAATGCTGATGTGGTCTGCACTTTCCTCGGGATCGGATGTATTCGGCGTCTCATCTATGCCCAGGGTAAAATCAAAAACATTATCCAGGCCGTCCGGATCTGAAAAGGACATGGAGATATCCAGGAATGCCTCTGATGCAGCGGAACCGGACCGAATCGGGTTGTTAAAGTGGCGAAGCTGCCCGATGGAGAATGCCTCACCGGAATCAAATGTCAGGGGAGACCCGTAAGAGGCAGAACCTGTGAATCCAAGCCCGCTCTGCCCGTTACCTGAGGCTGGCCGACCCCATCTGATTTGGTCTTCAAGACCGTTACCATAATTCACAGCCACGCCATCCCTGTAATTCACATAAAGTCCGCCGGTGGCGCCTGTCCAGTCACCGTCCACTGATGACAATGTCAATGCATTGACGCTCCATGCCGTTCCAATACATATTCCGATGACATATAAAAAAATCAATATTTTCTTCATTCTGCCTTCCTTATATTTAAATTGAGAAGCCCATGTTCCATGAACGATTTTCCCATATCCGGTTGAACCGGTCCGGTTCAGCCCGAACCGGATATCTTTTTCGTCAAATTATTTGAAATTATATGAAAAATTCGTGCCAGCGAAACCGCAGCTTAGTTTTTCTCCTTAACCCCTTAATTTACAACCCATTCTTCATGACACGTTCCGTTCACACCCGGGAAACCAATAAACGGATCAGAAATATTTTCCATATATTCAGAAATATTTTGCCCACAGGATTCCGGCAGCCTGATTGTACCGGCATGCCGGATATCGTACCATCGGTGTTTATACCAGGGACGAACTGAAAATTTCAATAAAAAACTCATCATACGGCTTTAGGCCCCAATGGAATCTGAAACACATTTTTATCAAGTTAAGCAGGAATAGGCATGATCTGTCCAGTATTGTGTATGGTTTTCTCCCATGGAAACCTTAACTTTGAAACCGAAACGTTCATTGGAACAAAACAACAAAACATACGGAGAAAAAATGCTAAACTTTGATTTTCACAACCCCACCCATATCGTATTCGGAAAAGACCGCTTAAACGAACTGGACAGCCTTGTACCGGAATCTGCCAGGGTTCTGATCACCTACGGCGGCGGCAGCGTCAAAAAATTCGGCACCCTTGACAAGGTTATCCAGGCTCTGCCGGGCAGAGAGGTCTTCCGGTTCGGCGGAATTGAACCCAACCCCAAATTTGAGACCCTGATGAAGGCCGTGGATGCGGTCAAGGAAAACCGCATTGATTTTTTACTGGCGGTTGGCGGGGGATCAGTCATGGACGGAACAAAATTCATCGCCCTGGCATCCGCATACGGGGGAGAGCCTGAAGAGCTGCTCTCTCACGGATTTAACCCCGTGCCGGTTGACAACGCCCTGCCCATCGGTACGGTGGTCACCCTTCCGGCAACCGGGTCGGAGATGAACTCCGGCGGCGTAATCAGCCACCAGGGAGGGAAATATCCTGTATTCAGCCCCCTGTCCTTTCCCAGGTTCTCCATCCTGGACCCTGAACTTACCTATACCCTTCCCGTAAACCAGGTGGCCAACGGCATCGTGGATACCTTTATTCATACGGTGGAGCAATACATCACCTATCCCGTGGACGGCAGGTTTCAGGACCGGACCTCGGAAGGCATCCTCCAGACCCTTATCGAAATCGGCCCGAAAACAATTGAGGAGCCGGAGGATTACGATGCCAGGGCCAACCTGGTCTGGTGCGCCACCATGGCCCTGAACGGCCTTATCGGCGCGGGCGTGCCCCAGGACTGGGAAACCCATATGATAGGGCATGAACTCACCGCCATGTTCGGCCTTGACCACGGTCTTACCCTGGCCCTTGTCCAACCGGCTGGCTGGAAGGTAAGACGGGAGCAGAAAAAAGAGAAACTGCTCCAGTACGGCCGCCGGGTATGGGGAATCACAGCGGGCAGCGACGATGAGATTATTGATGCAGCCATTGCCAGAACCGAAGAATTCTTCACCGGCCTGGGCATGAAAATACGCCTCTCTGACCACGGTATAGACGAAACCGGGATCAAAGATATTGTGGCAGCCCTTGAAAAACACGGATTGACCGCCCTGTCAGAGACACAGGACGTCACCCCCGACGTGTCGGAACGTATACTGAAAGCAGCTCTTTAAAAATAACGGCAGGTTCCGGCTCCCGTTTCCGGAACCTGCCGCCCCACAGGACAGCTGATCCCTAAGGAAATTTTGACCTTGATTTGAAATCCATCTGTGGTACTAACCTTAATATAAGGAGGATCCATAGATGAAGCTGATGATCTGCGGGAAAGGCGGCAGCGGAAAAAGTACGGTATCCGCTCTTTTGGCCGGGGCCATGGCAAAACAGGGCAGAAATGTATTGCTCATGGATGCGGATGAATCCAATATAGGGCTGTACAGAATGCTCGGGGTGGACATACCCCGGCCCCTGATGGACGGGCTGGGCGGGAAAAAAGGTTTCCAGGCCCGCCAGAAATCAACAGGCATGGGCTTCGGAGGTCTCCCGCCTCTTTTTTCCGACGGAATGACTCTGGACGATCTGCCACAAAATGATCTGATAAAAACCTGTCTGGCCGAATCCGGCACCTTGAAAATCCTGGCCACCGGAAAAATTCACCACTTTGGCGAAGGGTGCGCCTGCCCAATGGGCAAGCTCTTCCGCATGTTCTTTACGGCCCTGAAATTAGACGGCCGGGATCTGGTCATTGTGGATACCGCAGCAGGGCTGGAGCATTTCGGAAGACGCCTTGACGGAGAGTGCGACCACATTCTCACCGTGGTGGAACCCTCATATGAATCCGTTACCATGGCCAGGCGGATGGCGCCCATTGCCGGGGAGGCAGGGCTGCCCCTGTCCGTGATTCTGAATAAAACAACCCCCGACATCCAGGCTGAAATGGCAACCGCACTGGAAGGTCTTGAGATTATCGGATGCCTGCCCCGGAATTCTTCCCTGTTTTTAAACACCCTGAAAGGCCTGGCCCTGGCCCCGGATGTCAGGGAAATGGAAGAGATCTGCCTGAGAATAGATGCACTAATGAAAAAATAATCTCACTTCTATAGAAAAAACCGAGAAAAAATCAGGGTTTCCCTGATTGATTTCCCTGTTTACCTTGCCTATAAACATGGGCATCAATTAACTTAGGTATTCTTGGAAATAATTCGGAGGCACTTTCATGCCATTTCATTCCGGCTCAGATTCTCAGTTTCAATTCATCAGGCTCAAATTGCTGGACGGTACCCAGATAAACGGTCAGATTGACCTGAACAGGCATCCCGGTTACGACACGGTCGCAAACATAATCTCAGATTACGAGGACCCTTTTCTGACCCTTGACCAGGTAACCATTTACGGAAATGATTTCCAGACAAGGGAAAGGTATAATGTCCTGCTGATCAATAAGACGCAAATCCTCTGGATTGAACCCAAAAACAACAGGGGACAATTTTAAGCGGGATCTCCTCCGGGGAAGGGCGTACTCCATGTGTTTCAAGCATCGCTGTCGCTGCTGTCGCTGCTGCCGCGGTTAGCACTCCTGTCACTGCTTTAAGGGCAACAGAAATAATTCCTTTATAGAACCATCCTGATTCATCCAATGGTTGTGAAAGGATTAGGTTTGGTGTACAACATGGGCCAGAATAAATTATCAGCTGCAAATAAATGCTCTGTGCCCGTGGCAAAAGGAGACCCTATGAAGCAGATGTTCAGATTGTTTAAATTTTTATTCCTCGCCCTCTTTGTTATTACCATCCTGCTGGCCGGTGGCGCATGGATCTACCTGGACCGCCGGCTGCCCATGATTGACGGCACCCTGAAAACAGCAAAGGTATCCGGAAAGACTCAAATCATCCGGGACCAGTGGGGGGTTCCCCATATCCTCGCAGATAAGGGTATAGATGCCTATTTTGCCCTGGGGTTCACCCAGGCCCAGGACCGGTTGTTCCAGATGGAACTCCAGCGCCGCCTGGCCAAGGGAGAGCTGGCGGAGATCCTGGGTCCCAAAGTTCTGGATGTGGATAAAAAATTCCGGTCCCTGCTGCTCAAACACCGGTCCCGGGAGTACCTGGCCCAGGCAGACCGGATCAATCCGGATGCCCTGAAATTCCTGGATGCCTTTCTTGACGGGGTAAACTACTTCATAGCCACGGAACCCCTGCCTGTTGAATTCACCCTCATGGGTTTCAGCCCCCGGCCCTTTACCAGGCTGGATTCTGTTTCCACTCTGGGATATGTGGCCTACTCCTTTGCCGACGGGATAAAGCGGGACTCCCTGTACACCATCCTGGAACCTTACCTGACCCGGGAAGACCTTGACCTGATCTTTCCGGATTATACAAAATACAACCGGGTAACGGTCATGGAACCCCAGGGAGTGCCGGAACAGGCATCATCTCCGGCCAACGGAAACACAGACTTAAAGCATGCCCTGGCCTCTGTTGCCGCACCCGGCAGGTTTAAGGATTTTTTCACCTCCTACCAGGCGGTCCTGGACAAGGCTGCCCAAATATCCCCCCCCTTTACCGGCAGCAATTCATGGGTGCTGGCCCCGTCAAAAAGTGCAAGCGGCCACGCCCTGCTTGCAAACGATCCCCATATCGGCATTGCAAATCCCGGGGTCTGGTATGAAGCCCACCTTAAATACCCCGGATATGAAAATTACGGGTACCACCTGCCCCTGCTCCCCTTCCCCATGCTGGCCCATAATAAAACCAAGGCCTGGGCCATCACCATGTTTGAAAATGACGACCTGGACCTGTATGCGGAGACCTTCCACCCCCAGGACCCCGGCCGTGTAAAATTCAAAGGCAAGTGGGTACGAATACAGACCATTGAAGAGACCATAGGGGTTAAAGGCGGCAAGAATGTCTCCCTGACCATAAGGGTCACCCCCCACGGCCCGGTTATCTCGGATTTCCTCAAGGGGTATACCGGTAATCCCGTGGCTGTATCCTGGGTCTATCATAAACTTGACAATCCTATGATTGACGTGGTCTTTGACATGGGGCGGGCAGACAACATGGCGGACTTCAGAACCGCTGTATCCCGCCTGGCAGCGCCCGGCCTGAACATCTCCTATGCTGATCATGAGGGGAATATCGGATGGTGGGCTGCCGGACGCCTGCCCATCCGGCCGGCCCATGTCAGCGGCAAAAAAATCCATGACGGCAGCTCGGGCAGGGACGAATACTCAGGCTACCTCCCCTTTGACCGCAACCCCCAGATGGAAAATCCTGAAAACGGGATGATCATCACGGCCAATAACCTGTCCACCATGGTGCCCATAGAGCCAATCGGCATCCTTACCGGATATTTCAGGCCCTCGGACAGGGCGGCCAGGATTTATGAACTCCTCTCCCGGAAGGAAAAATGGGACATGGAAGGCCTGAAAACCGTCCAGACCGATTCCAGGCTCTTTTCCGGCCCCATGATGAGCCAGGCCATTCTCAGGGTCCTGGCCCCGGAAAAAGAGAAATTTACCGATCTCCAGGCCCAGGCGTTCAATGCCCTCAGGGCCTGGGACGGATTTATGGAAACCGGGACAACCGGGGGTTCCGTATTCCAGTTCACCACCTACCACATCATAAAGGAGGCACTGGAGCCACATATCGGTCCTGACAATTTAAAATCCTACCTGAACCAGGTGGATCACTGGAGTTTTCTCAAAGGATTTTTAAACTCCGGCCTGACCATTAAGGGAAAAAATCCGGCCGTTTCACCCCGGTCCGCCCAAACCCTTATTCTGGACGGATTCAAAGCCGCGGTTGCGGAACTTTCCGCCAGACACGGATCAGATCCCGCAAAGTGGACCTGGGGATCAATCCATACTGTTGAATTTGAACATCCCATAGGAAAAAAGAAACCCCTGAACCTGTTGTTCAATGTGGGCCCTTTTCCCAGTCCGGCCGAGTTTACCTCGGTGAACAAGCTCAAGTCAAAAACAGGCAACCATGATTACCGTGTGGCCTCCCTCCCGTCCACCCGGCGCCTGATCGACTGTAATGATCCCCGGAACTCCTGGAGCATTCTTCCCACCGGAAACTCCGGCAATTTCAGAAGCCCGTTTTACGACAACCAGGCCCGGATGTTCATCACCGGGCAGTACAGAAAGATCCTGTTTGAAGAAAACGACTTTAAAACCGGCAAGGCCCGGGTGCTGACCCTGGTTCCCGAATAAATTATGCCCTTTGATTTGCCCTGCCTGTCTGGTATATAAATCCAGCCAGCAAACCGGAACAACAGGAACCATGCAAATGGAAAAACAGCCTATCAGACCGTCAGATAAACCATCGGACAACCCCGTGGTCGTCAGATTCGCCCCCAGCCCCACAGGATACCTTCACATCGGCGGGGCAAGAACCGCCATATTCAACTGGCTCTATGCCAGGCAGACCGGAGGTAAGTTCATTCTCAGGATTGAGGATACGGATGCGGAACGCTCCACCCCTGATTCCATCCGGGGAATTGTGGAGGGAATGAAGTGGCTGGGGCTTGACTGGGATGAAGGCCCCAATTTCCAGAGCCGGGCCATTGGCGACCATCAGGCAGCCGCAGAAAAACTGCTTGCCTCGGGCCATGCCTACAGATGCTTCTGCACAAAGGAGGAACTGGACCAGAAACGGGAGCAGGCCGTACAGGCCAGGCAAACCTATATCTACGACGGAAAATGCAGGGATCTTTTACCGGACCAGGTGGCTGAGAATGAGGCCAGGGGGATGACGTCCGCCATCCGGCTGAAAGTGCCCCGGGAACAGGGAAGCCTTGTGTTCGAAGATGCCGTATACGGCTCCGTTGAAAAGCAGTTCAGGGACCTGGAGGATTTTATCATTGTCCGCTCCAACGGCAATCCCCTGTATATCCTTTCCAATGCCGTGGACGATATCAGGGACCGGGTCACCCACATCATCCGGGGACAGGACGGCCTGGCCAACACCCCCAAGCAGATTCTCCTGTACCGGGCACTTGGTGCGCCCCTGCCGGTATTTGCCCATATGTCCCTGACCCTGGACCCCAAAAAGGCAAAGATCTCAAAACGGAGGCACGGGGAGATGGTGGCCATCCACTATTACAGGGAAAAAGGGTTTCTCCCCTGGGCCTTTGTCAACTTCCTGGTTCTCCTGGGATGGGCCACAACCGGCTCCAGAGAGATCTTTTCCCGGGAGGAACTGATCCGGAGCTTTAATCTGAAGGGGATCAGCCGGACCAATTCCGTGTTCAACATCACCCCTGGTGATGCCGGATTTGCAACAGACCCCAAAGCCCTGAGCATCAACGCCCACTATCTGAGAACCATGGATGTGGAAGAGCTGGCGGTTTATATTCGCCCCCTGCTTGAAAAGGAAGGCTTATGGGATAAGGCTTACGAAGCTGACAGCAGGCAGCGATTTCTTGATACAATTAATCTCATCCGCTCCCGGTTCCACCTGATCACTGATTTCACCACCCTGGGCAGGGCCTATTTTTCCGATGAATTCCCCATGGACCCGGCAGGGCTTGAAAAACACCTGGCCGCCCGTCCGGAACTTGCAGCCCCCCTTGAAGCCCTCGGCAGAGAGATCCGGGCTATGGAAACCTTCGGAGAAAAAGAGGTGGAGGCCAAGCTCAGGGAACTGCTGAAAGAACTGGGCATCAAACCCGGGATCTTAATCAATGCCGTCCGCATGGCACTCACCGGCCAGGCCGTTGGCCCGGACTTTATGAAAAGCCTTGTCATCCTGGGACAGGACCGGGTGGCGGACAGGTTGTCAAAGGCTGCTAAACATTTTCCTTAATCAGGAAGCCTTGTACTTTTTACAACTCCCCCCTCTGCTTCACGATCAGGCGGTAGGCAATATAATACTTGAATATATTGCTGACATATTGAACGGTTTCTCTCCCGATCCGCCTTGCAGCCACCACCTCCACATTTTTGAACCAGACATTGGGGTTCAGGTTGAGTTTGGCAGCCTCTTCCCTGAGCTTTGCAACCCTGGCAGGCCCTGCATTATAGGCGGCAAAGGTCAGCAGGATCTGATCCACCGGCTCTATGGCCGGGTCACTGAAATAGCGGTCGGCCATAAAACGCAGGTATTTAGTCCCGGCATGGATATTCGGCCCTGTTTTATCTATCTCCGGTATGTTGACATTCTTGTCCCTGGCGGTTGACGGAAGGATCTGCATGACCCCCACGGCCCCCATCGGACTCTTCTTGCTCTGGTCAATACCCGACTCCTGATAGGCCAGGGCTGCCAGCTTGAGCCAGTCAAAACCATACTTCTCGCCGTACTTCCTGAAATAGGCCATGGTTTCCTCAAACCGTTTCCGGTCTTTTTCCGCAAGGCTGTTTTTTACGTATTTTGTGTTTTTAAGGTACCGCCTGAAGATCATATTGCCCATCAGGGTACCCCTTTTATGGGTTTTGACAAAGGCATTTATCTTTTCCTTCAGCACCGGTGTCCCCTTCTGGACAGCCCAGGCAATACTGCCGTCCTCCCGGAACCGGACATCCGGATGAAGATTTATATTATCAAGCACCTGGGCCCAGAACCTTGCCTTATGGCTGTCCACAACGGTCATGGGGATGAGACCGGCATTGACCATTTCAAGAATATCCTCATCCTCCAGGTTCTCGTCTGCAGGCACAATGGTAATCCTGCCTTTCTTCCCGGCCTTGAGCTTTTTATTGACCGCCACCAGGCTTTCATAGTAGCTGCTTGATTTTCTGACATGGATCTCCCGGCCGGCGAGGTCGGACAGGGCGTTGACCTTTGGTGCCCCCGGGGCGGTCACCAGGATTTCACTCACCCCTGTACCAAAGGGGCTGCTGAAGTCCACCTGCTTTAACCGTTCCGGGGTTATGGTCAGGTTCCCCGTTGCAATATCCCCCATACCGCTTGCCAGGTCTGTAATCAGCCTGTCCCGGGCAGTGGGTATGAATACGGCATGAATTTTAAGATGCCGTGTCTTTAAATCCTTATTAATCTGCTTTTCAAAGGCTTTGACCATCTCATAGGTCGCCCCCCTCTGGGTTGCCTTATCCAGAAAGTAAAATGTCTTGCTGTAAGGGATAAGGACCCGTATGACCCTGCGCTGGACCAGCCCCTCAAAATCCCCGGTCCATTTTTCCTTCTGTCTCAGGACCAGACCGGCATCAAAATCTTCTTCCGCCTGAACCCCAGACGGTGTAAAACCGATCAACAGGACAATAAACAGCACCCCTAAAATTCCCGGCCGTGTCATGTAGTTCATGTTCATCCCCCTTGAAATGATCTCAGTTATAGCTTTCAATATTTTGACTGCCTGTGGGAAATTCCTGAACCATACCAGGAAACCCCGCCTGATTTCAATCTTGAAGCGCATCCGGTTCATTTCGGTTGTGCCTGATCTCATTTTTAAGTTTGCAATGTACCGGTTTTAGTGTATGGAATATGAATATCATCATCCTAATCGAACAACAGATCCATGAGGAGAAGTGACTATGAAAAATTTGATCCCGGCCTTTATTGCTTTCATGCTGATCTTTATGCCCGGCATTGGCAAGGCAGACTCGCTGAGGGTAGGAGAACCTGTTATTGTTGCCAAAGACCTGGGGGGCCGTACGCTGCAGGTCAGCCAGTATCAGATCGCGCTGGGACTGGGTATTGTCATGGATGTAGGCAGTAATGAACACCAGATAAAAATCTATGATGCCGTATGCGGCAGGTCAAACAATTGTAATTTCTATACCTCGGAAACAAAGTGGATTGAAGAGGCAGATATGGTCCGGTCACCCACCGCTGACGTTGAATACAACAGGATGTGCCTGGATAAGAAGGGGATTAACCCTGAAAAATACAACCCCTGCGAGCTGGAGTGCGTGACCTTTTATCTCGGGGATAACTAATAGGGGGGAGTCTTTTTTAACGGACAACCGTCAGAATCCTGTCCGGTCCTCATTGACCGGTAGCCCTAACAACACATTTTCATGCTATCAGCGGTAAATAACTATAATGGACAGTGATAAAAAAACAATATCCATTCGCGTAACCGTGCTTGGTGTATTCATCGCCGTGGCCGGATTGACCGCCGGGCTGGTGCTTGGCCTGCAGTATTATTTCAGCCGGGATTTGGCGAAAATCGCAGCAGAGGATGCATTCCGGATAACATCGGAAAAGGTTGGCGAGCGTATTCAGGGGCTTGACAGCCAGAGCGCCAATCTTGTCGAAGTGCTCGGCCGTTTCTATGAACTGGAAAAATTCCCCGGCCCGGGCCGGGAAAGCCGTTCCCTGCCCCTTCTCGCAGGGGGGATTAACCAGAACGCCGATCTTTACGCCATCTATGTGGGGTATGATACCGGTGATTTTTTCGAACTGGTCAACCTGGAAAGCAGTGATTACGTAAGAAATGCCTACCTGGCCGCCCCCAACGACAGGTGGGTGGTCGTAAAAGTCGAAACAGCAGGGGGGAACAGGCATAAAACCATAAGCTACCTGGATTCGGGGTTCAATGTACGGGACAAAAGAGAGGAGATAACGGATTACGACCCCAGGAACCGCCCCTGGTTTAAAAAGGCAACAGCCTCGCCCGGCATTATCAAGACCGAACCATATATCTTCGCCAACCTGAGTTCTCCGGGCGTGACATATGCCAAATCCATAAACGGCGGCCAGCGGGTGGTTGCCTTGGATATTTCCCTGGCAGGACTTTCCGGTTTCCTCCAAAAGCAACGTGTCCTGCCCCATACCCAGGCCTTCCTGTTCGACAAAAAAGGGGATATCATCGCCCGGACCCTGGAAAAGCAGGCTTCGGACACTTACGGCACAGTGCCCGACAACAGACTGCAGGATATAGCGTCAACAGCCGGCACCAAAGGCCGTCTCCAATCCATGACAATCCGGGGAAAAGATTATCTCGGCTACGTGGCCCGGGTTGAAACCGTATACGGCACTGAAGAGTTCCTGGGCCTGCTCGTTCCCGTACAGGAGACCCTGCGCCCATATATGGAAAAAATCCGCTTTTCCCTGCTGGTGACCCTGGGCCTGCTCAGTCTCCTGGCCCCCATTGTATGGTATTGTGCCACGATTATTGTTAAGCCCATCAACGCCCTTGCCCTTGAAAGCGAAAAAGTAAGGTTGAGAAAATACACCGAGGTCGGGACGGTCAAGAGCAATATCACCGAGATCATAGGCCTGTCCCGCTCCATGGTCACCATGGCCTCGGCCATCAGGGCCCATGAGGAATCCCTGAAAGAGCTCATGGATTCGTTTATAAAGCTGATCGCCACTGCCATCGACCAGAAGTCACCATACACGGGCGGGCACTGTGCACGGGTGCCCGAACTTTCAGTTATGCTGGCCAAGGCTGCCGAGGATTGTACTGAGGGACCCCTTGAAGGGTTTTCCTTCAATACCGAGGATGAACGGCATGAGTTCAAAACCGCTGCCTGGCTGCATGACTGCGGCAAGATGGTCACCCCGGAGTACATCGTTGACAAGGCCACCAAGCTGGAAACCATATACAACCGCATCCACGAAATCCGTATGCGTTTCGAAGTCCTGCTCCGCGACGCTGAAATCAAATACTGGAAAGAGCTTTCCAGGGGCGGAGATGAACCGGCTCTTGCCCGGACCCTTGCCGCAAAGCAGCAGGAGATCAGGGAAGAATTCTCCTTCATTGCCAGGTGTAACCTGGGCGGTGAATTCATGCCCGGGGACAGCATCAGGCGGGTAAGGCAGATCGCCCGGAAGACCTGGACACGTAACCTGGATGACAGGCTGGGCCTGGGCCAGACAGAACTTGAACGCTACACGGAAAAGGCGCCTGCCCTGCCATGTGAAGAACCGCTGCTGGCTGACCGGCCCGAACATTATATCAAGCGTCCTGAAGAGACGGCCCTGGGAAATACTGATGGCCGTTTTGCCATGGAGGTGCCGGACCTCCTGTACAATCTCGGGGAGATATACAACCTGAGCATCTCCAGGGGCACCCTGACCGCCGAAGACCGCTACAAAATCAAAGAGCATATCACCACAACCATCCAGATGCTGGAGACCCTGCCCTACCCGGAGAACATGACCCGGATCCCCGAATATGCGGGCGCCCACCATGAGACATTGATCGGCACAGGTTACCCGCGGAAGCTCACTGCTGAAAAAATAGGAATCCCGGCGCGAATCATGGCACTCTCGGATGTCTTTGAAGCCCTGACTGCATCGGACCGGCCTTATAAAAAGGCAAAAACACTCAACGAGGCAGTGCGGATATTAAGTTTCATGGTCAGGGACAAACACCTTGACCCGGGTATTTTCAAACTCTTCCTTGAGAGCGGGGTCTACATGGAATATGCAGAACGGTTTCTGGATCCCTCCCAAATTGATGATGTTGACGTTGCAGGCTATGTGGCGGAGACGGGATGATCAGGTTCTGAATTGTTTCCGGCAATCCGCCGCACCACGGACATTGGTTGATCCTGCAATTTAAACCGGATTTTCGTAAAAACCAGGCTGAAAAAAATTTCCCGGCCTGCCAATGAAAACACAAGACGTCATAACCAGCCACATAAAAGCTTAGTTACGGCTACTTTTTATCCACGACATCCGGGATTGAAAACAGACAGAATCCCTTTTAAACACGCATAGTTGACCAGTCAACCAGTTTTTACACCTGTTTTCCTGGTCCCCCTTTTTTTTTCCTTGACAGGGGATCTTCCTCTTATACTATGGGGTATTCATTTTAGCTGGCTTATAGTTATATAATAGCTTTAATTTTTAAATTATTTCCGGAGGTGATCCATGAAAAAAATCAGGTTGTCCTTTTTATTAGCCCTTTTGCTGAGCCTGGTTTACACTCCCACCCTGTGGGCGAAAACCGAGCTGAGGTATGCCAATTTTTTCCCCCCCACCCATATCCAGAGCCAGCTGGCTGAAAGCTGGTGCAAAGAGGTGGAAAAACGGACCAACGGAGAAGTTGTTATCCATTACTTTCCCGCCGGAACCCTGACCAAAGCCCCCCAGACCTATGACGGGGTTGTCCAGGGAATTGCCGATATCGGAATGACTGTCCTGGCCTACTCCAGGGGCCGGTTTCCGGTGGCATCCGCCATTGACCTTCCCATGGGATACGCCTCCGGCGTCCAGGCCACAGCCGTGGCCAATGCGGTTCTCGATAAATTCCAACCCAAGGAGTTCAAAGACACCCGGATCATGTTTCTCCATGCCCATGGCCCCGGATTCATCCATACCCGCGGAAAAGCAGTGGAGAATCTTGACGACATCAAAGGCCTGAAACTTCGCGGAACAGGCACCAGCGGCCTGGTCCAGGCCGCCCTCGGCGCTTCCCCTGTGGGAAAGAGCATGAGAGAGTGTTACCAGATGCTCCAGAAGGGGGTAGTGGACGGCTCCTCCCACCCCATGGAATCCAACAAGGGCTGGAAACTGGGTGAAGTGGTCCAGTATATGACCCAGAATTATTCCACGGCCTATACCACCACCTTTGCCGTATTTATGAACAAGGACAAATGGGCAAAGCTCACCCCGGAACAGCAGAAAACCATCACTGAGATCAATGCGGAGTGGTCTGCCAAACACGGACAGGCCTGGGATGATTCCGATAAAAAAGGGCTGGCTTTCTTCAAGGAAAAAGGCGGAAAGGTGGTTACCCAGACCGAGGCTGAGGCCAAAAAATGGGAAGAAGCCGTTGCGCCTGTGATTAACACCTATATTGAAAAAGCGGCAAAAAAAGGGCTTGACGGAAAAGCCATTGTTGACTTTATCAAAACCAATATGTAGCCCCTGTGCCCGGCAGGCCGTACCAGCGGCCTGCCGGGCATATTGCGTTCAATGATTCAGGATATTGTATGAAACATTTCAACTTGATACTGGACCGGACTTCAGGGGGCCTGAAATTCCTCGGTGCCGTTGCCCTGGTCTGCATGATGATGCTGACCGTGGCCGATGTCATCGGCCGTTTTTTTAAGCATCCCATTTTCGGTTCCGTGGAACTGGTGGGGTTTCTTGCGGTGATCGTCATGGCTGCAGCCCTGCCCTATACCTTTAAGATGGACGGCCATGTGGGGGTGGAGATTATTGTCCGCCTCCTGCCGAAGAAAACCCGGCTCCGGCTTGCTTTACTGACCCAGGGCTTAAGCCTCTGCCTTTTTTCCATCATTGCCTGGCAGATGTTTCTTTATGCAGGGGATATCCATGAAACAGGGGAGGTCTCCATGAACCTGGAATTTCCCATCTATTACATTGTTTATCTCCTGGCCACCGCACTTGCCATCTTCTCAGTAACCATCCTCGAACGGATTGTTGACATCATTAAGCAGCTGAAGGAATCCTAACGCACAATGAGCCCTGTTTTAGCCGGTATTTTCGGCATCCTGATAATGATCCTCATGTTTATGACCCGGATGCCCGTCGCCTTTGTCATGGCCCTGGTGGGATTTGCCGGATTTTCCCTGATGGTTTCCCCTTCGGCAGGCCTGGTCCTCCTGTCCAGAAATGTGTATGAAACCTTTGCCTCCTACGACCTGACCACCATCCCCCTGTTTATCCTCATGGGACAGCTGGGATTTCACTCGGGGATTTCCAAACGGCTTTACGATGCCGGGTATAAATTTTTAGGCAATATCCGGGGGGGCCTTGCCATGGCCACTGTATCGGCCTGCACGGCCTTTGGTGCAGTCTGCGGGTCCAGTCCGGCCACAGCCGCCACCATGGCCACGGTGGGCCTGCCTGAGATGAAACGGTTCAACTATGATGACGAACTGTCCACCGGTGCGGTGGCATCCGGCGGCGGCATCGGCATGATCATGCCCCCTTCCGTGGTGCTCATCATTTACGGTATCCTGACCGAGCAGTCCATCGGCCAGCTCTTTGTGGCCGGGATATTTCCGGCCCTTTTGATCACCCTGCTCTTTATCGTCTCCATTTATGTCCGGTGCCGGATGTCACCGGAACAGGGCCCGGCAGGCGAACGCTTTCCCTGGTCTGAAAAGCTCAGGGCCCTTATGGGACTCGGGGAAACCCTGGCGGTTTTTTCCCTGGTGGTGGGCGGCATATTCTACGGATTGTTCACCCCGACGGAAGCCGCGGCCATTGGTGCCTTCGGTGTCCTTGCCATTGCCGTGTTCCGGCGGCAGATCACCTGGGACGGATTTGTCACCGCCCTGATGGAAACCCTTCGGACCTCATGCATGGTGCTCATGCTGATCACAGGGGCGGTGATATTCGGGAAATTCCTGGCCGTGACACGGATCCCCTTTGAGATCGCCGCCTGGGTATCCGGTCTCCAGATGTCCCCCATCCTGGTCATGGGCGTGATTATCCTCATCTATTTTATCGGGGGCTGCTTCATGGATGCCCTGGCCTTTGTCACCCTCACCGTGCCCATCTTCTTTCCCGTGGTCATGGAACTGGGATTTGACCCGGTCTGGTTCGGGATCATCATCGTCATGGTCACGGAGATGGGCGTCATCACCCCGCCGGTGGGCATCAACGTCTATGTGGTATACGGAATTGCCCGGAACATTCTTGAAGAGGACGTGCCCCTGGAAAAGATATTCAAGGGCATCACCCCCTTCCTGGCCGCCGTGATTGCCGGGGTTGTCATTTTACTGCTCTGCCCCGGGATCATCCTGTTTCTGCCCCGCCTGATGTATTAAGGCTAAGGAGCCCCTAAGACGGAAAGCAGCGCCCGAAATCCTTCATCAGCTTTGGCGAGCCTTTTATCCTGATCTTCCGGGTCAAAAGGGCCAGCACAAGGCTGGCCTCTTTGGCCAGGAACTTTACCCAGGTGTCACTGTCCGCAGTCACGTGTAAATCAGCCTTCCCTTTCAGGCCGCTTTCCACGGCAAGGGACTTATCCCTGATGGTCACCGTGCACTCAAGGGACTCACTGCCGGTAAAGCTGAAGTGATATACCGCATCAATGCCCTGGGACTGGTTGGGCTGGAAGACCCGGGGCATGCTCTCCACGAACATTGCAGCGGACAGGGGGTGGAGGCCGTTGGAGACAA
>JAKSAX010000518.1 GCA_022361395.1 Desulfobacterales bacterium
CTCCCCCGGCGTCCCCATCATCCAACACCCGGATGTCAGGCGCATTCTTTTAAACATGAAATCCCATACCGAGGCCATGAGAAGCATCCTTTTTTACGTCGGCCTCATGGAGGACATGGTCAAGGTGTCGGAAACCGAAGAGGACAGGGCAAAATACCAGGGCATCATTGATGTGCTGATTCCCGTGGCCAAGGGCTATATCACGGACCGGGCCTTTGAACTCTGCTCGGACGGCGTCCAGGTTTTCGGCGGTTACGGCTTTACAAAGGAATATCCCCAGGAGCAGCTGCTCCGGGACTGCAAGATCACACAGATCTACGAAGGCACCAACGGTATCCAGGCCATGGACCTGCTGGGCAGGAAACTGGGCCTGAACAAAGGCAGGGCCTTCACCGACCTGCTGGCCGAAGTCAATAAAACCATTGAGGCGGCCAAAGGCACACAAGGCCTTGAATCCCAGGCAGCCCTCCTTGAAGCCAGTGTGACAAAACTCATGGAAACCGCAAAGGCTTTGGGCGGCCTCATGGGTGAAAAGAAAATCGAAAACGCATTTGCCCATGCCCATCCCTTCCTGGATGTCACAGGGGATGTGCTCATGGCCTGGATGCTTCTGTGGCGGGCAGTGATCGCCTCACAAAAACTGGCAGACAAACCCAGGAAAAAAGATGTGGCCTTTTACAACGGTATCCTGGCCTCGGCACGGTTTTTCACGGCATCTGTCCTGCCCGTTACCCAGGGTAAAATGGAAACCATCATGGCAGCGGACAATGCAGCCATGGAAATAGACGAAGCGGCATTTGCCTCAAAATAGATAACAGTAAAGGATTGGAACCATGAAAGACGTAGTCATCGTATCAGCCTGCCGGACAGCCATCGGCGCCTTTGGCGGCACCCTCAAAGACCTCAACGGCGCCTATATCGGCAGCGTGACCATGAAAGAAGCCATAAAACGGGCGGGCATTGACCCGGCCATTATTGATGATGTCCGCTACGGCACCTGCGTGGAGCACCATGACACCCTGAACACCACCCGTGTGGCAGCGCTGATGGCCGGTATCCCGGATACCGTGCCTGCGGCCACTGTTAACCGGGTGTGCATCTCCGGCATGGAAGCGGTACTCTCCGGCGTGGCCATGATCCGGGCGGGCATGGCCGACGTCATCCTTGCCGGTGGTGTGGAGCATATGTCCGGTGTGCCTTATACCGTGCCCAAGGCCCGCTGGGGCTGCCGCCTCCAGGATACCCAGTTTGTGGATGCCATGATCCATGCCCTCCACTGCGGCTCCCACGTCCTGCCCTTTGATGAGACCACCCCCTTGAACACGGCGGAAGCCCCGGCCTCCTATTTCATGGGCAAACCCTATATCATGGGCCACACCGCAGAGTTTGTGGCCCAGCACCTGGATATCTCAAGGGAAGAGATGGACGAGGTGGCCCTGCGCTCCCACAACAATGCGGAACGGGCCACCCGGGACGGCTCCTTTGCTGACGAGATCGTACCCATTGAAGTGCCCCAAAGAAAGAAAGATCCCCTGATCTTTGACAAGGACGAACATTTCCGCCCGGGCATGACCATGGAAAAACTCAGTTCCCTGCCGGCTGCCTTTGTCCCGAAAACAGGCAAGGTAACCGCGGGCAATGCCTCAGGCATCAACGACGGCTCCACAGGCATGGTAATCATGTCCGCAGAAAAGGCGGACGAACTGGGCCTCACCCCCATGGCAAGAATCAAGGCTTCAGGCATGGGCGCCTGCCACCCCACCATCATGGGTATCTCACCTGTTCCTGCGGTCAAGGACCTCATGGACAGGTCAGGGCTGGCCATTGACGATTTTGATCTTGTGGAAGTCAACGAAGCTTTTGCCGCCCAGTATATCGGCTGTGAAAAGGAACTGGGACTGAACCGGGAAATCACCAACATCAACGGTTCCGGCATAGGTCTGGGCCATCCCGTGGGTTCCACGGGCGCCAGGATCATGACCACCCTGATGTATGCCATGAAAAAACGGGGAGACTCCCTGGGCCTTGCCACCCTCTGCGGCGGCGGCGGGGTTGCCATGGCCTGCGCCATTGAGATGCTGTAACCCCTTTTATAATACGACCTGCGCCCTGCTGAACTGAGTCCGCCCAAGGGCAAAAAAAGGCCGGGAACCACCCCTTCGGTTCCCGGCCTTTTTCAGTTTTTTCTACCTGGCTTTATTCATGTTTCCATATTGCTCTTCACCAGGCCGGCTTCAGGCTTGATCCCGGTTTTCTTCCTCAGCCTTTCACTAAATCCCTGAATGATCCTGTAAAACACCGGGACGAAAAAAATCAACAGCCCGGTTGCTGAAATCATCCCGCTGAACACGGCTGTTCCCAAAGCCTGCCGCCCGGCAGCGCCGGCCCCTGTGGCAACAACCAGGGGGGTGACTCCCAGGATAAATGTAATGGCGGTCATCAAGATGGGCCTAAAGCGGAGTGTGGCAGCGGTAAATGCCGCATCCTCAATACTTTGGCCTGACTCGCGCCCTGCCTTTGCAAACTCGGCAATGAGTATGCCTGTTTTGCATGCCAGGGCGATGAGGAGCACGATACCGATCTGGGAATAGACGTTGATATCCATTCCCCGCACGGCAACGGCAATTACCGTTCCAAGCACGGCCAGAGGTA
>JAKSAX010000601.1 GCA_022361395.1 Desulfobacterales bacterium
AGGGGCGGCTCAAGGATATCTCCCAGTTTGAGGATATCATTTTAAAGGGATCTCCCGGCAAAGGCATGGTCCGTTTAAAGGATGTGGCAAGGATCGAGCTTGGCGCAAAGTCATACAACATGAGCTGTACCTCCATGGGGGACGAATCCGCTGTCATCGGTATATTCCTCCAGCCCGGGGCCAATGCCCTGGAAGTGGGAAACCGGGTTAAAACCCGGATGGTTGAGTTGTCCAAGCGCTTCCCTGACGGGATTGTTTACAATATCGGCTTTGATACCACAGACTATGTGGAAGAATCCATAAACGAAGTTGTCGAAACCCTCTATATTGCCGCTGTACTTGTTGTGGCGGTCATCCTGATTTTTCTTCAGAACTGGAAAGCCGCCGTCATTCCCATCATCACCATCCCCGTATCCCTGATCGGCACCTTCGGGGTTATGGCCGCCCTGGGCGTCAGCATTAACATGCTCTCCCTTTTCGGCATCGTCCTTGCTATCGGCATTGTTGTTGATGATGCCATTGTTGTTGTGGAAAACGTGATGCGGAACATCAACCAGTCCGGGCTGTCGCCGAGGGAGGCCACAATCCGGGCCATGCAGGAGGTTTCCGGCCCTATTATCGCCACCACCCTGGTTCTCCTGGCAGTATTTATCCCCACGGCCTTTCTGGGGGGGATCACGGGCCAGCTTTACCGGCAGTTCGCATTGACCATTGCAACGGCCACCCTGTTTTCCTCCCTTAACGCCCTGACCCTGAGCCCGGCATTGTCCGCCCTGCTGCTCAAGCCTTCAACAGGACGGCAGAATATATTTTTCAGGGGGTTTAACTTCCTGTTCGACCGGGTGCAGTCCATATACGGAAAGGTTGTCGGCACCCTGATCCGCCGGGCCTTTATAATGGGTATCCTTTTTATCCTGATCACCTGTGCCGCGTTCTGGAAATTTGACCAGCTGCCAAAGGGGTTTGTGCCCAACGAGGACCAGGGATATGTCATGATGGTCGTGCAGCTGCCCGATGCCGCCTCCCTCCAGCGGACAAATGAGGTGGTCAGCACCATAAACCGCCAGCTGGCCCATATTCCCGGGGTTAAAAACTATGACGCCATACCCGGATACTCCCTCATGGACGGAATGACGGCCTCCAATGCCGCCACTGCATTCATTACCTTTGACCCCTGGGAGGAACGCCTGCCCAAAGGGTTGACCCTTGATGCCATGATGGGGCAGCTCTGGGGTGTTGCCTCGCAGATCCAGGATGCAGTGGTGCTTGTCTTCCCACCCCCGCCTATAATGGGGCTGGGCACGGCCGGGGGATTTGAAATGCGGATCCAGGACAGGGGAAATCTCGGGCTCACCACCCTGCAGAAAGAGGCTGACGGACTGATGATGGCCGCCAACGGAGATGGCCGCTTCCAGCAGGTGTTTACCACCTTCAGGGCCAATATCCCCCAGCTTGAGGCAGTGGTTAACCGTACCCAGGTAAAATCCTACGATATTTCCGTGTCTGATGTGTTTGAGACCCTGCAGGCCAATATGGGCTCCTATTATGTCAACGATTTCAACAAATTCGGACGCACCTACCAGGTCCGTGTCCAGGCTGATGAGGCATTCCGGGCACATGCCGAGGATGTCCGCAGGCTCCGGGTCCGCAACACCAGCGGGGGCATGGTGCCCCTGGGTGCGGTGGCCTCGGTCACTGAAATCCTGGGGCCCCAGGTCATCAACCGGTATAACATGTACCCTGCCGCACAGATCATCGGCCAGGGCATCCCCGGTATCAGTTCCGGCCAGGCAATGGACCTTATGGAAAAACTTGCCAATGAGACCCTGGCCTCCGGAATGGGTTTTGAATGGACGGCAATGTCCTTCCAGGAAAAGGCATCCAAGGGGAAATCCGTTGTTATTTTTCTTTTGGCCGTGATGTTTATTTACCTGGTCCTGTGCGCCCAGTACGAGAGCTGGTCCCTGCCGCTCACCGTTGTACTGACCGTACCTCTGGCCGTGCTTGGAACGGTAATTGCCGTTGCCGTGCGGGGAATGGATATCAACGTCTATTCCCAGATCGGTATTGTGCTGCTCATCGCCCTTGCATGCAAAACAGGCATACTCATTGCCGAGTTTGCAAAGGCAGGGCGCGAGTCAGGCCAAAGCATTGAGGAGGCGGCATTTACCGCTGCCACACTCCGCTTCCGGCCCATATTGATGACCGCCATTACATTTATCCTGGGAGTCACCCCCCTGGTTGTTGCCACAGGGGCCGGCGCTGCCGGGCGGCAGGCTTTGGGAACTGCCGTGTTCAGCGGTATGATTTCAGCCACCGGGCTGTTGATTTTTTTCGTACCGGTATTTTACAGGATCATTCAGGGATTCAGTGAAAGGCTCAGGAAAAAGACCGGGATCAAACCTGAAGCCGGCCTGGTGAAGAGCAATGCGGAGACATGAATAACGCTCTATAGAAAAAACTGAAAAAGGCCGGGAACCGAAGGGGTGGTTCCCGGCCTTTTTTTGCCCTTGGGCAGTCTCAGCTCAGCAGGGCGCAGGTCGTATTATAAAAAGGGTTACAGCATCTCAATGGCGCAGGCCATGGCAACCCCGCCGCCGCCGCAGAGGGTGGCAAGGCCCAGGGAGTCTCCCCGTTTTTTCATGGCATACATCAGGGTGGTCA
>JAKSAX010000231.1 GCA_022361395.1 Desulfobacterales bacterium
ACCAGGTAAACAGCTCTTTCAAGCCGTTTTTCATCCAGCGCATATCCAAACCCCATCTCAAGCTGAATAATACAGGTAACCGGGCCCAGCATGCCTGCCAGCACCCGGTCTGCGGTTCTTGAAGCGTATCTTTCAGATATCTGGTTCATCTACCTCTCTTCTCTATCTGCGGGCAAATCCGCCCCTGGAAAGAGACCTTACAGGGTTATCTCCCCTTTAAGATAGGTCACTGCCCTTCCGGCAATTAAAACCCGTTCTCCTGAATCCCGGCACATAAGTTCACCACCTCTCGGTGAAAGCTGTAACGCCTTCATGGATGTCTTGTTAAGCCGTTCGCTCCAGTATGGAATCAATGAGCAATGTGCCGATCCGGTCACCGGGTCCTCAAAAATGTGAGCCTGGGGGGTAAAGAAACGGGATACAAAATCAACCTCATCCCCCTCAGCGGTAACGCAGACACCGCCGGGGTCCAGGTTGATCTGATTCAGCACGGCCTGATCAGGTCTCATATTTCGAATGATCTCTTCTGATTCAAATACCATCACATAATCCCTTGATTTTAAGACTTCAACCGGTTCGGCTTTTACGGCATCTAAAATCAGCTGTGGTATATCGCTCGGAATTGGTTTGCGGGAGGGAAAGTCCATGATCAGCAGTTCATCCTCGACTTTTACATCCAGAGTCCCGCTTTTCGAATAAAACCTCACAGAAGGCAAAGCAGCGTTCAAATACCTGGCAATAACATGGGCAGATGCCAGCGTTGCATGACCACACAGGTCCATTTCGATCTCCGGGGTAAACCACCTGATCTCATACCCATCGTCAAGGGGTTTAACAAATGCTGTTTCAGCAAGGGAATTCTCTGTTGCTATGTTCTGCAGGATGTCATCAGCCAACCATTGTTCAAGAATACAGACCGCAGCAGGATTACCGCGGAATATTTTGTTGGTGAAAGCATCAATTTGAAAGAGTGGTATTTGCATAGTGATAAAAAAGCCCTCCTGTGTCACCGGCATTGCATCCTGTTCAGGGAGCACGGACTCAAACGGGCCTGTGCCCCCTGCCGGATTTTCTCCCGGATTCAGATCAGGGTTTTCAGGGCGGATTCCACCTCTTCATAACCGGCACCGGCGGAAAGGGTGAGGCTGCGGTAGCCGTCACCGGTAAAGGCCCGGTCCAGCTCAATGAGGACATGAACATTGTCCCCGGCCAGGATAAAGGAGAGTTCCACCTCCCTGACACTGGAAAAACCAAATCCGGAGGGCTTGAACTCCAACTCCTGGTAGCACCCGGACCGGGACTCAAAACCATCCCCGCGCAAAAACCCTTTTTCCACGTCCGCCTTGACCATTTTGAACCCGTTCTTTTCCAGGGCGTCAATAAAGTGGCATACCACAGGGGCCGGGTGGATATTCAGATAATCCCGGTCCTTGGGGTCTAAGGCCATTTCAATGTCCAGAGCGGTTTCCAGCCAGACCTTGCTCCGGTTGTTGGGCACCTCCAGCACGGTCATGGGGGTCTCCGGATGGAGGTCAAAGGAAAAGGGCATTTCCCGCTCATCCCCTGGCTGGAGGGTAAAGGGGTCGGCCACCCGGTATTCGGCAATGGCATGTCCCATTTCCAGGTCGATGTCTTCCCCCTCCTGTTTGGCCAGGGTCATGAGCTTCAGGATGATGGCTGCCACCTCCTGTTCCACCTGGCCTCCTTTGATGAGAATCCGGCCTTTCACCCGGCCCCCCGGGGCAAAATGGTCGGTATCCAGAATCGCATCCACCTCAGCCGCGCCAATGCCTACCTTTGCAAATAATTTTTTAAACATAAGTGATTATCCTTTTTTCGTGGTTTTAAATCTGCCGGACTTCCGGTCCCCCGGCATTCAGGGGATAAAACTATCCTAAAGCCAAATTTGCCAAAGTCAATGCCCGGACCAGGGGTTTCGGTTTTCTTAACTAACAGGGCCGGAAACAAGATTCCGGATTTTTCACCGGGAGGAGCCGGCGATCATCCTGCCCAGGGATTTCAGGGCCTGGGACCGGATCCTGGTGAAATGGTCCGTCATGGCCGCGACAGCCTCATCCACATCATGGGAAACCACGGCGTTGAATATATTCTGATGTTCCGATCCCACGGGATCCTTGGCCCGGATAAAGAGGAGACTGCCCCGGTATTTAAGGTAGAGTTGATCAAAGAGATGCCGGAGCATCTGGATCTGGACCTTGCGCCCGGACAGGGCTGCCAGGGCCAGGTGGAACTCCCGGTCCCGGAGCAGTTGTTCATTGGGAACGGTTTCACCTGCAACCCCGTCAGGCACAGTGAGCAGTGATTTCAGGTTCGTAATCCCAGTTTCGGTGAGGTTGGCAATGACATCGGGCAGCAGGGAGATCTCGATGAGTTCCCGGAGATCGTATATCTCCTGGACCTCCTGCATGCTCATGGGTTCCGTGGCATATCCCTTGTTGGGCTCGTACCGGACAATGCCCTGGAACTCCAGGTGCTTGAGGGCCTGGATCACCGGTGTAAGGCTCATGCCCAGCCGTTCGGCCAGCTGGCGGTAGAAGATCTTCTGCCCCGGTGAGATTTCATTGGTAAAGAGGAGCTCCTTGATCCCCTCATAGGCGATCTGGGTATGGCTGGCGTCACTTTTCCCGGGTTTTCCGCTCTTTTTTCTGGGCACTTTCCTTTTTCGCTCCCTGGCTTTCATCTGTCCGGCAACCGGCCCTGAACAGGACCCGGTGCATTCTGGAGTAAACCTTACCTGTTTTGCCTGTTCGAATCAATTCATTTTAAATTTAATTAAATTTTATGACTAAATATTTTGGACAATAAAATAATGATAATTATCTGAATTTTATATTTTTTATGATATCCACATCCTATTCTTCTCCGGAGAAATAAAAAAAAACCTTGACTTTTCGCAAAGAAATTAATTAAAAATTTTAGAAATTTAATTAAATTTTGACAATTACAAATTGTCACAATGCAAATAATTTATAAAAACAAATTGTTATACTATATTTATTTAATTAAAAATCACAAAGATTCCGAACACATTCGGATCTGACGGGAAAAAATATGAAAAGTTCGGATCTGATCGTCAAGATGCTGGCCCTCTACGATGTTGAGGTGATCTTCGGGGTGCCCGGCGATACCAGCATCCCCCTATATGAATCCCTGTATGACTCCGGGACCATCCGCCATGTCATGGCCCGGGATGAGCGAAGCGCCGCTTTTATGGCTGATGCCTATGCCCGGATCTCCCATAAACCCGGGATCTGCGAATGCCCCAGCGGTGCCGGCGCCCTCTATGCCATCCCCGGGGTAGCCGAGGCTGATGCCTCTTCCGTGCCGGTGATCCTTATCACCAACGATATTCCCATCAGCGGGGAGGGAAAAAAGACCATAACAGAGCTGGACTGCGAACGGCTCTTTGCGCCGGTGACCAAATGGTCCTGCCTGGTCAAGGACGGGGAACGGATCCCGGAGATCATCCGCAGGGCCTTCCGCATGTCCACCACGGGCCGGCCCGGGGCAGTGCATCTCTGCATTCCCCAGGAGGCGTTTAAACATCACTCCACGGCCGGAGACCACACCCTATATGCCGAGCCCGAATGCCGCGCCTATCCCGCCTTCCGCACCAGGGGAAGCCGGAAGGGGCTGGAGGCCATCACCGCCTGCCTCGGAGCGGCTGAACGGCCGGTGATCGTTGCCGGCGGCGGTGCCAAGCACTCCCAGGCCCAAGGGGAGATATTAACCCTGTGCGAGCTTCTGGAGGTGCCAGTGGTCACCACCATATCCGGCCAGGGAATACTGCCGGACAACCATGCCCTGGCCCTGGGCGTCATCGGCGCCAACGGATATCATCCCCACGCGGTCCGGGCCATGGAGGAGAGCGACACCCTGCTATACGTGGGGTGCAAGATCGGATCGGTCTCTTCGGTGAACTGGACCCTGCCGGCCCATGATCCGGAGCGCAAAATCCTCCAGGTGGACCTGGATCCGGTGATGCTGGGGAACAATACCGGTAACCATCTCAGCGTGGCCGGGGATGCCCGGCTGGTGCTCAGGGACCTGAACATCCTCCTGGGTGACCACCTTGAGGGGCACCCCATTCCTGAATCCCGCGGCCCCTGGGTGGCGTCCCTGAACCGGGACCGGCAGGCCTTTTGGGCAGAGAGCAGGGAGAAGCTGGCATCCACGGCCTCGCCCATAAAGCCCCAGCGCCTGATCAGTGCCCTGAACCGGTTTCTGGACCGGCCCTCCATCGTGATCTCTGACGCCGGCACTCCCACCCCCCACATCACCCGGTACCTGAGGCTGTCAGGCAAAGATTCCACCTTTATCATCCCCCGGGCTTTCGGCGGCCTAGGCTATGCCATTCCCGGCCTTGTGGGGGCCCATTTTGCCAATCCGGAAGCCCGGCTTGTGGGCCTGTTCGGAGACGGTTCCCTGGGCATGTCGGCAGGGGAGCTTGAGACCCTGGTCCGGCTGAAGATCCCTGCAGTGCTCATCCACTTTAACAATTCCTGTTTCGGCTGGATCAAGGCCCTGCAGTCCATCCACACGGATAACAAGTTTTTCTCCGTGGATTTTAACAGCCATGATCCCGCCATGGTGGCCAAAGGGTTTGGCATGGCCGCCCACAGGGTGACGGCGGCCGATGAACTGGAACCGGCCCTTGAAAAGGCATTTTCCGCAGGAGAGCCGGTGTTCCTGGATGTGATCACTGAATCCGAAGTGACTGAGTTGCCGCCGGTGATGTCCTGGCAGGCAAAGGTGGCTCGGAATAAGGAACAACAGGCCGCAAGGCCTTGATATAAAAGGAGAGGACAGACAATGAAGATAGTTGTAATCGGCGGCGGCTGGGCAGGTTGTGCCGCTGCACTGGAGGCAGGAAAACAGGGGGCAAATGTCACCCTGGTGGAGCGGACGGACATGCTGCTGGGCACAGGGCTTGTGGGCGGTATCATGCGCAACAACGCCCGGTTCACCGCCACCGAAGAGATGATCGCCATGGGGGGCGGTGGAATCTTTCACACCGTGGATGCCCATCTGGCTCATGAAAACATCGACTTCCCCGGACACAACCATGCCTGCCTCTACAATGTCTCCACCGTGGAGCCGGCCATCCGGGCTTTGCTGATGGAGAAAGGGGTCTGCCTGAAGATGAACAGCCGGATCACTGATGTGGCCATGACCGGGACCCGCATCGAAGCGGTGAAGGGTAAAACCGGGAAGGAGGCCTTTGAACTGTCCGGGGATGCCTTTATCGACACCACGGGCACGGCAGGGGGACCGGCTATGTGCAATAAGCACGGCAACGGCTGTGCCATGTGTATCCTGCGCTGCCACACCTTCGGCGGCCGGGTCAGTGTGGCGGCCAAGGCCGGTATAAAAGAGATGATCGGGGCCAAACCCGGCCAGACAGGGGCCATGAGCGGCTCCTGCAAGCTTCACAAGGGCTCTTTGTCTCCAGAACTCCGGGACCGGCTCAATGAGACCGGGGTGGCGGTGGTGCCGGTGCCCAAGGCCCTGCAAAGCAGCGGCAAGCTGGCCATGAAGGCCTGCCAGCAGTACGCATCCAAAGATTTTGCGGAAAATGTGATCCTGCTCAACACCGGCCATGCCAAGCTCATGACCCCGTTTTTTCCCCTAGAGATGCTGAGGCAGATCCCGGGACTTGAGGCGGCACGGTTCGAAGATCCCTACAGCGGCGGCACGGGCAACTCCATCCGTTTTCTGGCCATGTCCCCCAGGGATGACCGGCTCAAGGTGGACGAGGTGGACAACCTCTTCTGCGCCGGTGAAAAGGCAGGACTCCTGGTGGGCCACACCGAGGCCATCTGCACCGGTACCCTGGCCGGGTTCAATGCGGCCCAGGCAAGTGATCGGGACCGCATCGTACTGTCCCAAAGCCTGGTGGTGGGGGATGCAATCTCCCATGTCCGGGACCAGATGACGGAAAAGGGTCGGCTGGATCAGAAGTTCACCTTTTCCGGGTCTGTGCTATTTGAACGGATCCGGCAAA
>JAKSAX010000512.1 GCA_022361395.1 Desulfobacterales bacterium
GAATTCCTTTCTGAATTAGATATTGAGTTTTCCAGCCTTTTGACCCTGACACTTGAAATTGAGCGGCTTGAATGAAAATCGAATTAATTTTAAGAGTGGGGATTTTTACTTAAAACACTCTCCTGTTATATTTTTCTCCTCCGCGATATATTAAGGTTAATCGTAACAATACTCCCTATTTCCCGAAAGATAGTCCAGGCAAAGCGCTTTTGTCAATGAGAAAGGCGGAACGTACCGCCTATTGACGCGAAGTGCACCCCGGGCCTGAATCTTAATATTTCAAATTCGGGGAAAAAAAGGGGGGGGGGAGGTAAGCAAAGGTCATCGTTGAAGCGAAAAATAAGCGGCTCCATTAAAAACCCGATAAACCGGTTTTAATGGAACCGCTCTGGAATCTTCGCCTATAACTGCGCAATCAACTCGGGAAGGATCTCAAAAAGATCGCCTAGGACATAATAGTCACTGTTGGCGATCATGGCCGCGTTTTCATCCGTGTTCACGGCGATGATCATCTTGGCGGTTTTCATTCCGGCAAAATGCTGGATGGAGCCAGAAATACCGCAGGCCAGGTAAACCGACGGGCTGACCTTTTCACCGGTCTGGCCCACCTGGAGGGCATAGGGGACCCAGCCTTCGTCCACTGCCACCCTGGATGCGCCGACAGCGGCATTCATCTTTTCAGCGCAGTCAAAGAGCAGGGAGAAATTCTCACCGTTTTTCATGCCCCGGCCGCCGGCGACAATGATATCCGCTTCACTCAGGCTGACCGCGGCATCATCCTCTTTTCCCCCGTCCCAGGAAACCAGGGTAAGGGGTGAAGAGAGATTTTGATCCATGGAAACCATTTTAGTCTGCACCGGAGACGCGACAGCCCGGATTGCATTCGGCCGGATGCCGAATACGACGATATCCCCTGTCAACTGGATATCTGCCAGAACCTTTCCGGAATACTGGGAGGTTTTACCGATTCTTTTCTCGATATCCACATCAACGCAGTCCATAACCAGGGGAGCATCCAGCAGGGCTGCCACCCTGGGGACAAGGTCTTTTCCCTCGGCCGTGGACAGGCCGAAAATCCCGTCCAGATCAAACTCCCTGACAGCAGCAACCACAGCCCTGGCCCTGATGTCCGGATTCATCTTCCCGGCATCGTCACCTGAAAGGCCTAAATCCACTATGGTATGGATGCCGTATTCCGCCAGTGTATCCGACATCCTGTTGTCCGGGCTGTCAAAGGCAAGTGCATACAGGCCGGCATCGCCCTGGCTGGCAAGTGTAATCATTCCGAAGCAGGACTCCTTGACCGATCCGTTTTCCGTCTCTATAAGAACGCCGATCTTTTTCATCATATCACCTTTGCCTCGTTTTTGAGAATATTGACTATCTGTGCGGCCACCTCTGCCGGACTGCCGGTCAGCTCTTTTGGCGTCCGGTCCTGGACAAGGGGCTCAAGGCCGACTGTCCTGGCACTACCGGACGGGGTATTGATATCCAGGCTTTCCAGGGAGACGGTTTCAATGGGCTTTTTCCTTGCCTTGACCACATCGGGAAAGGTGGGATAGGCAGGGGTGTTCAACCCGCGCCCCGCACCGATGATACAGGGCAAAGGGCTTTCAAAGGTCCGGGTCTTTCCTCCGGCCAGTTCACAGGTCACGGTTGCCCTGTTTTCCCGGATCTCAAGGCCGGCCGCATTGGTCATCACCGGCAGATCCATGAGAGCGCCGACCCGGAACAGGGTCTGCATGCCCTCGGCATCAATGGATTCCTTTCCTGTAAAAATGATATCGGCCTTTCCGTCCCTTTGGATGGCGGCAGCCAGTGCCCGGGCCGCGATCTGGCTGTCACAGGTATCTTCCGTCTCAACCAGGATGCCGCGGTCCGCCCCCATGGCCATGGCCGACCGGATGGTTTTTTCCACATCCTTTTTTCCCACACTCACCGCAATAATCTCACTGCCGCTGAATTGTTTTTTCAGGGCAGCAGCCTCACTGACCGCATGCTCGTCATAGGGGTTCAGCAGGAAGGCCACATTCTCGTCAATCCTATCCTTGCCCAGTATGTGAATATTGGCGGCTGAATCCGGCACATGTTTTACACAGACATAAATTTGCATATTTACACCATTCAGTTAGTTTCTATAAACGCTTCGCTGCTGCGCTGCTTTGCTGTTACGCTGCATCTTGCAATTTACACTTTTTTGGCTTTGTTTACCAGGGGCTGTACAGATAGAAAAGCTGGGAAAGCTGGATAAGCGAGAAAAGGTAAGGTTATCCTTTTCCAGCTTTTCCCGCTTACAACTTTTCCCGCTAAAAAAAATACAGCGGCCAAGTACCCCCCCGGCCGCTGTATCCTTAAAACTTAGGAATCGTTACAAGATAACTTGATCTGATATATTCCCAAAACCCCTTTAAAAATCGATGTGTTGGCAACAAAAGATCAAGTAATCGTGAAGCCGATCCTTACGCAGGTAAAACAGGCAGCCGGAAGCCGGCTGCCTTTACTGATTTCTTTATCCGTTTACGGAGAAACTGGAGTTGTAGTTGATCTCACGTTTTCTTGAGAAAAAGCCAACGTCCATTTTACGTCCGGTATACTTGTAGGTAAACTGGAACGGTTCTTTGTCATGATCCAGGCCTTTTTCACAGGCATCGATGAGTTCAGCCATCATGCGGCCGACAACAGGGGCATTCTTGTACTGGTTGCCGGAGGTACCGATGGCCATGTAGTAACCGGGCAGATCGGATTTGTCATAGATGGGGATCCAGTCATCGGAGCAGTCATACGGATCAACAACACCCTTGGGCTGGTTGGGAACCTGGCGGCAAGGAATACGTTTTCCAAGGCGGTAGCACTGGGCTTTCCACTGTTCGTCGGTGAGGACATTGTCACGTCCGTGACCGCCGCGGCCCGCATAGAAATCATCAGGATCAACCCATTCCTGGGGATCGCACTCGGGATCTTCGGAACCGATGAGGAACAGGTTGCCGACTTCAGGTCTTACATAGCATCCGATGTCGCCGTCAGACATGTGGTAGCCGTCGTTGAGATAGTCGTATCCGTCCGGTGAGGGGCAGTACATAACTTCGTGGCGCAGGGACTTGGTTTTGATGTTGCAGCCTTCCCAGACACCTTCGGCCATCTGGTTGATTTTAAAAGAGTGGGGGCCGCCGACATTTACGACAATGCCTGCATCGTACTGGGTACCGTCTTTAAGGGTGATACCGGTAACTTTGCCGCCTTCGCTGCGGACTTCGGTTACCTCTGCGTTAAATACAAAGGTGGCGCCTTTGGCTTCAGCCGCTCTCATGATGTTATGGGCGGACAGGGCAGGATCATTTACATAGCCGCCTTCAGGGCAGAAGATACCGCCTTCAAGCATTTCAGTGGGCTCGTCAAAGAACTTGGGATCTTCGGGGCGGCGTACCGGCCAGAATTTATGGAGATCAATTACTTCAACCATTTCTTTGATTTTTTCATTGCTCCACTCCTCGTACTGAACGCCTACAGCATCATAGTGCTTCTGGACGTTCTGCCATTTGTGGCCTTCGGACTTCAGCAGCAGGGAACCTGTGTTCATATACTTGGCAAGACCTTTTTCGTCTTCTACGTTGTCCAGGTAGTTTTCCCAGTCCAGCCAGTATTTGAACCCTTCATAGGCCATGGCCACGCCATCCTCGGTAGAGTAATGGGCACGTACAATTGCACAGGATCCGGCTGTGGAACCTTCACCGGCATCCGGGAGTTTGTCCACGGTCAGGGTTTTGTAACCCATTTTGGACATCTCGTAGGCAATGGGGGCTCCGATGACACCGGCACCAATAATAATTGCATCAAATTTGTTACTCATGGTTAAAATCTCCTTGTTGTTATTTAGCAAAAAAGCTTTTTGCATTGAATTGGGGCGCGGTCAGCCGACGCGGCATTCCTCCCGCGCCCGGTTTCAATTCAAACCTTTTTACCGGTCGAGCTTATAAACTTGTAATCCAGTCGGTAAATTTTGCCTCACCGGCCGGTTTGAGTCCGAATTCATCACCCGCATGCCGGATGGCATGGATAACATCCCTGCCGTAACCGCGGGAGCAGGTCAGTACCAGCCCGGATTTTTCCCCGTCCCTGCAGACCGTGACGATCTGGCAGGGGATGTGGGAAAAGGGGCCCTGGTAAAGGCAAGGCGCCTCTTTGGCAGGATCAACAAAATCCAGGTTGGACAGTTTTTCACAGATCCGGAAAGCAGCCTCTCCGATGATGGCCACAAACACGGTGTTTTCAGACACGTCTGTGTACTCAACTTCACCCGGCATCTCAGCTGCATCACCAGCCAAGTGATAGATGGAGGTCTGGGTGCCGTTCATCCGGTTGACCAGAAACCCGTTTTCAAGAACGGACTGTCCCGGTGTTTCCGGCACATCAATCCCAAAAGGTTTCTTGGATGCCAGGTCGGAACTCTGGAGATCCAGACGCATGCGGTGGCTTAAGTCCACCAGCCAGGGGCCCTCCCCTTCGCCGTGGTACTCTGTGACCACATCCCAATTATCCCTGCTTTCGGTCTTCAGCGGGGTAGCCTTAAACTGAACCGGTGAGTATCGTTTTATATCTTTCATTGTATTTTCCTTACATTTTCATCCGTTCGCCGGAGGGATCATAGAACGGCATGGGTACAATCTTACCGTAGATCAGTTCGCCGTTGCACTCGTCTTCAAAGATGCTGATTTTCGTTCCCACTTCAGACATATGCTTTTCAACGAGGGCCATACCCACAGCCTCATTCAGGGAGAAGGAATCCCTGGCCGTACAGATATAACCGCGGACCTTGTCATCCACGATCAGGGCGCCGTCTCTCGGGGCCCGGCCGTTGTTTTCCATCTTGATCCCGACAAGTTTGAAGCGGGACTGGTCCCCTTCAGCCTGACGCAGGGCAACCGCGCCGACTGTCTTGGCATCTGCCTTTTTCCGGTCCCAGAGGAATCCCAGGCCAACGTCCAGCAGGTTGGTCCGCTGTTCCGATTCCTGGCCCAGGATGATATGGCATTTTTCCATACGAAGGACGTTCTGTGCTTCCACACCAAAGTTCTGGATGCCGAATTCCTTCCCGGCCTCTTTAAGCATCAGCCAGACGGATTTCATATAGGATGAAGGCACGTGGAGCTCGTAGGACAGCTCACCCACAAATCCCAGGCGCATGGCTTTGACCGGGATGGTGTCGGCAATCATGAACTCTTTATACTCGGAGAACCCGAAGCCTTCGTTGGTGACATCGATATCCACGATCTTTTCCAGGACTTTCCTGGCGTTAGGACCGGAGAGGTTGATAACACCCATGGAATCGGTCAGGTTGACCAGGGCGAAATCCCATCCGTCATACCGGGTGTGGTAGCGGATCCACTCAACAGTCTGGCCGGCGCGGCCTGTGGATGTGGTGAAGTAGTAGTCGTTCTCACCCAGTTTAATGACAACCCCGTCGTCAATGACACAGCCGTCGTCATTACACATGGCCGTGTATTTTACCCGGCCCTCTTTGCACTTGGTCATGTCGGAGACATAGACACGCTGGAGCGCTTTGAGTGCATCGGGTCCGTGGATGCGGAACTTACCCAGGGTGGAGCCGTCCAGAAGACCGACGTTGTTCCGTACATTCTCGATCTCTTTTTTGCAGGTGAGATCACTTGAGAAGTAACGGGCTCTCTGCCATACGCCGATGTTCCTGAAGATACCGCCGTCTTTGCGCTGCATCTCGTCCATGGGCGTAATCTTGAACATGTTGTGGTTGGTACCGGCATAGGTGGAGATCATGGTGGGCACCAGTGGCGGACGGACGGTGGTCGGTCTGATTTTAATATCCGGCAGGGCCTGGTATTTGGCTGTATACAGGGGCAGGTTGTGTCCCGGGATACCGCCCTGGCCGGGGCCGAGACCTGCACCGGAGAAACGCTTGATCAGCTCGGGTACGTCAAAGCCCTTGTCGATTGACTGTTTGATGTTCTTGATGGTGGTGTCTTCATCAAAGCAGATAAAGCTTTTCTTGCCTTTAACAGGGGCCGTCACCAGTTTGGTGCCGCGAGCGGGCCCGGGAAGGTCTTCCAGGGCTTTCTTGGCATCCCCGATATCGGCAATGGCGCAGTTTTCACAGTCAAAGGCAGCCTGGAGGCCTGCAAGGCGGCCGGAGGCTTCAATGGACAATCCGTTCTCATACCCGAGCAGGCGGCCTGCTGCGTGCATCTTTGCAGGGATGGCTGTGGGCAGGAAAAAGTTGGTATGGTTGTCGTATTTCAGCTTGGCCTGGTTCACAACAAGGGGGCCTGTCAGCGGGGTAAACCCTGCAGAGGCAACCAGGACATCACAGTCAAGCGTCTTTTCAACGGTTCCGTCAACACTCTTGATGGTAACCTTTTTCACCTGTTTTCTACCGATGGCTTCAGTGGCCACCCAGCCTTTGAGCAGGGTGATCTTTCTGTCCAGCACCTGTTTGAGGAGAGCCGGATCCTGGCCGTCATCACGGATGTCGGCGATTACCGGGACGGCCATGCCGAGATCAAAGAGGGCGACTGCCGCTTCCAGCCCCAGGTCATGTCCGATGGAGAAGACACCGGTTTTTCCGGGCAGAAGGCCATAAGTATTTGCCAGGCGGAGGGCAGTTCCTGCCTGCATGACGCCCGGACGCTCGTTATTTTCAAAAAGCAGGGGTCTTTCGATGCAGCCTGTGGCTACGACAACCGAAGTTGCGCGGATTTCAACGTAGCGTTCGTCAAAAACATCCCCTTCTTTGCCGATCTGGAAACCGGTGACCAGGTTGTTGTTGTAGACACCGACATTGGCGGTGTGGACAAACACCCTGATGTTGTCTGTGGCATTGACCTCGTTGGCCAGTTGCTCTGCCCTTTCATTAAAGGTCTGGCGGTCGATGTATTCGGCTGACCTGTATTCAAAGTTACCGCCCAGGTGGGGCCTGGCTTCCATGAGGATAACCCGGAGGCCTTTTTCAGCAGCGCCAAGGGCCGCCATCATACCGGCAGGGCCGCCGCCGATGACGCAGACATCGCAGGTGGGATAGATCTCGTCATATTTGCCGGGCATGACAAATTCCGGATCCATTTTACCGATACCGGCTGCTTTTCTGATCTGCTTCTGGGCAATGGGCCAGATCTTGGCAGGCTTGTGCATGACATCGTAGTAGAACCCGGCCGGCATGGCAAAGCTCATCTTATCCATGAAAGCCATCATGTCATTTTCGGCAGAGCCTTTTACGTTCTGCTCCTTGATTTCCATATTGGGTTTGAGCAGGGTGGTCTCACTTCTGACATTGGGAATACCGTCCACTTCCACCATTGTGTTGGAGCACTCGCCGTCCATGGAGTAGAATCCTCTGGGGCGATGATACTTCAAACTTCTTGCATAGATGCGGACACCGTTGGCATACATGGCGGTAGCAATGGTATCGCCCTTGACGCCGTAATATTTTTTACCCTTATAATTAAAGGGGATCTTTTCACTTGAATCGATTTTCAAAGTGGGCAGATGATTGAATCTGTTCGCCATTTTTTATCCCTCCTGCTCCAGGTTAGTGGTTGTATCCCGGAAGGTTTTGAACCAGGAGCCGCATCCGTCGCGGTGAAACCACCACTCTTCCTGAACCCCGGTCTTGCATTCGTTCATATGCACATAGTCACACCAGCTTTCCGGTGTCATGCCTGCTTCTTCAGGTCTGGGGCCCTTCTCTTCTCCGCCGTATCTGAATTCATATCCGTTTCTTTTTCCACAGATCGGACATGTAAGTGTTAACGCCATTTTATATCTCCTTGAATTTTGTCCGATTTAGTTGTCAGGGGTGTAGTTGACCAGTGCAGCGGTCTCACCCATGAGTTTATGATCCTGGTAGCGTTTCAGGTTAAAGGGTTTGAGCATGTCCGGGCACCTGTTGGTGGCCATGAATTCAGCCATGTATTTACCCACGGCTGAACAGGATTTAAATCCGAAGTATCCCCAGCCGCAGTCCATGAAGAAACCTTCGACCTGCTCATTACCGTCCATGATCGGCGCCATGTCGGGCGTCATGTCGGCAAGACCGCCCCAGATTCTCATGAAACGGAGACCGCGCAGGGCAGGCAGGAACTCTGAAAGGGCTTCAGCCTGATGCTTGATGTAGTGGGCGGTATTCAGGGTGGTATAGTTGGGCCACTGGTCCATATGGGCGCCTGTTGCAATCTCACCCTTGAGGGTCTGGTTGGCGTAGCAGTGATAGGCGCCTGATGAGACAACATGGTCAAGGATGGGTTTCAGGGGCTGGGTAACCATGGCCTGGATGGTCAGAACCGAGATGGGCAGCTTGATCCCGAGGAATCCGTGGATCAGGGCGGCAGAGTATCCGCCTGCGGAAACCAGGCACTGCTTGCAGTTAATGGTGCCCTTGTCCGTTACAACAGAGGTGATTTTACCATTCTGGGTATTGATGCCGGTGGCTTCGGTCTGCTGGTGGATTTCAACGCCCAGCTTTGCAGCGCCTTTGGCAAGGCCCCAGACAACCGCATCATGGCGGACAACACCACCCGGCGGATGGAACATGGCACCGTGAATGGGAAAGGTGATATCTTCTGAGATATTCAGGGCAGGAACCAGTTCTTTGGCTTCTTTGGCATCAATCAAATGGGACTCGACCCCGTGGAACTGAGCCGTTGCAATGGTCATCCGGGCTGCTTTCATGGCTGCCTCGGAATGCATGAGGTTCAGGTTACCGCAGTTGTTGAACATCAGGTTATAGTCCAGTTCCTTGGTCAGAACCGGCCACAGGTCCAGTGCTTCCTTATACAGGGGCACGTTGTACTGGGTTCTCTGATTGGCCCGGACAATGGCGGTATTACGGCCTGCGCCGCCGTAACCGATATAGTTTTTCTCAATGATTGCGACATCGGTAATACCATGCTCTTTTGCAAGGTAATACGCAGTTGCCAGGCTGTGAAGTCCGCCGCCGATAAGGACGACATCGTAACTTGACTTCAGCTTTGTCTTTTCTCCCCACATGGGTTTCTTTTTCAAAAACATTGGCCTTCTCTTCAATAAAGGTTGTTGATTGTTATGCCTCCAGTATCAGTGAATACGTGATGAAAGAAATTCTGTCAAGAATAAAATTTCAAAATGATAGTTTTTCTTTCATTTCTTCTTGACATCCAATCCGATTTTTATTAAAATCCAATAAAATTAATGAATTGCAATAAATTACACATTCAATCAGAAATGGTTGTTCTTATACCAAACGAGGTTTTTTCCTATGAATGACGCAGCATCACACCCTGTAATCAATGAAATTTCCGCACGGCTTGATGACCTGACCCCCAAAGCCCGCACCCTGGGCACCTACATTATCCAGAATCCCTCAAAAGTGGTGTTCATGACCACCAAAGAACTGTCCGAAGCCTGCGACATCAGCGAGGCCACCGTGGTCCGTTTTGTCTCAGCCATCGGCTATAAGGGATATTCCGATTTCCAGGACGCTTTGAAAGACTTTGTAAATACAGGATTGTCCCTGCCGGACCGGATAGATATAAAAGACCTGGAAGAGCCCGGGCTCAACCGGCTGCACCGCGGTATCCTGGAAGAACTCAACAACCTCAAATACCTGTATGAAAATATCAACGTGGATACCATGAACAAGTTTGTGGACCACCTGGAGAACAGCCCCACAGTATACTTTACCGGATCAAGACTGTCTTACACCTATGCCTACTATTTTGGCTGGTCCCTGACCAAGGTCAGGCGCGGCGTCCATATCCTCAAGGGAAGCGACTCCACCACCATGGACATGCTGACCAATGCCCCTGAGAACAGCCTCGTGGTCCTCTGCGCCAGCACCCGGTATCCCAACGAGCTGATCAAACTGAGCAAGATGATCAGGCGGGCCGGCCACACCCTGCTCTCCCTGAACGACTCCAACATCAGCCCGGTGATCCAGTTTGCCGATCTCTCCCTGGTGGTGCCCTCCAAGTCCATCCCTTTTATCGGGAATGTCTCCGGAATGCTGGCTGTCATCCAGTATATGGTCCAGGAACTGGCCAACAGAAAAGGCGAAGACCTGAGAACCTACCAGGAACAACTGGAACAGGTCTACCTTGAAAACGACATCCTTTTTAACCTTGACCACAATTAAAGAAAGGCCTATGGTCCGCTCTAAAGGAACCCCTGAAAAAGGCGCCTTTAACCAGTTAACAGACTAAGAGAAACCATGGACCTTTCAATACTGACCTTTATTCTGCTGTTTTTTACCGGCCTTCTGGCCGGATTTGTGGATTCCATTGCAGGGGGCGGCGGCCTGATTGCCCTGCCCGTGCTTTTGTCCATCGGCCTGCCCCCACAGCTTGCCCTGGGAACCAACAAACTCCAGGGCAGTTTCGGAACCCTGTCCGCAACCATAAACTTTATCCGCAAGGGCAAGGCCAGCCTGTCGGATAATATGTCAGGCATCGCCTTCACCTTTATCGGCGCCGTCACCGGGGCCTGGGCCATCCAGCAGATCCAGGGCGGCTTTATCCGGCACCTCATCCCCTTTATGCTGCTCTTTGTCTTTGTCTACACCCTGACGGCCAAGGATCTCGGCTCAGTGCAGAGACGGGCAAAGATGGGGAAAAACATGTTTTTCATGATTTTCGGCCTGCTGCTGGGATTCTATGACGGGTTTTTCGGACCCGGCACCGGCGCCTTCTGGACCGGTGCCCTGCTCATCCTGCTTGGCCTGGACATGACCACAGCCACCGGCACCACAAGGATAATGAACTTTACATCAAACATTGTGGCCCTGGCCGTGTTTATTATCGGCGGAAACGTGCTCTATTCAGCCGGACTTACCATGGCCGGCGGCCAGATCATCGGCGCCAGGATCGGCTCCGGTATGGCCATTAAAAAAGGCGCCCCCTTTATCCGCCCTATTTTCCTGACCATGGTCTGCCTGACCATTGCCAGACTGATCTACGTAAACTATATTTAACCTGCATAAGAA
>JAKSAX010000187.1 GCA_022361395.1 Desulfobacterales bacterium
CCGTAATGGTAATTAAAGAGGGAAAGGTGCTGCTCGGCCGCCGGAAGGGGGGCCATGGCACCGGTACCTGGGCCTTTCCCGGCGGCCACCTGGAGTTTGGTGAAAGTATTGAGGCCTGCGCCAAAAGAGAGGTGATGGAGGAGACCGGGCTTGAAGTGGACAATATCCGCCACCAGGCCTTTACCAATGATATCTTCACCCGGGAAGACAAGCATTATGCCACCCTGTTCGTCAGGGCGGATTATACTTCAGGCAAGGCTGTGGTTATGGAGCCTGACAAGTGTGAGCAATGGGCGTGGTTTGACTGGGGACAGTTTCCCGAGCCATTGTTTTTATCTCTGGAAAATCTGTTGAAGCAGGGATTCCGGCCGGACTAAAGGGTGTTCCCCAACGTTGGGGAACACCCTTTCCCGGATCTGTTTTCCGGAAAAGGGTGAAGCCGGTCCTTACTTATTCGCCGGGAATAAATCCGGGGTCTGTCATGGCCAGGACCGCATAACCGCCCTGGACGTTTTTAATCCTCTTGTATCCCTTCTGGTTTAAAAATACCTGGGATTCATAGGATCTTGCCCCTGTACCGCAGAGCAGGTAGAGATCTTCGTCCGCGGGGAGTTCCTTATACCGTTGCCGGAGCTGGGCCTGGGGGATATTGAGCCACTTGTCTCCATATCTGTCAATAAAGGGCTCTGCCTCGGAGGCATCCCGCAGATCCACAACCTTGATGTCCTGCTCCTTGAAAAGGGCCAGAAAGTCCAGCATGTCCATGGGGGTGTTCCGGCCTTCAAGGATGTTGTCCAGCACATTGCCCGCATTGTTGATGACATCCATGGCCGAGGCAAAGGGCGGGGCGTATCCGGTTTCAAGGACGCAGACATCATCCACATCCAGCCCGGTGCCGAGAAGCGGGGCAATGGCATCCACACGGGCTTTGACCGCATCGGACTGTGCGCCGATGGCCTCGACCCCCAGGATTTTCCGGGTATTCCTGTCAGCAATGAGCTGGATGAACATGAATTTTGACTCCGGATAAAAATGGGCCCGGTCAAACTGGGCCACCAGGGCATGGACAGGGTCAAATCCGGCTGCCTTTGCCTGGGCAACGGTAAGGCCTGCTGTTGCTGCCCCGAGTTCAAATACCTTGATGCAGAAGGTGCCGACCGTGCCTTTGAACTGTGATGCCCGGCCGTGGATATTGTTTGCAATGATCCGTCCCTGGCGGTTGGCAAGGGAACCCAGAGGCATGGTGATATTGTCTCCGCTGACCAGGTTGCGCATCTCAATGCAGTCGCCGCCGGCGTAAATATCAGGGTCTGTGGTTCTCAGGTTCCGGTCCACGATAAGCGCCCCTGTCCTGCCCACGGCCAGGCCTGCGTCTGATGCGAATTTGGTGTTGGGACGGACACCGGCAGAGAGCACCACCAGATCGCAGTCCAGGGGCTTGCCGTTGATTTCCACCCC
>JAKSAX010000603.1 GCA_022361395.1 Desulfobacterales bacterium
CCTGTTCCAGCGGGCAATGAACCTGTATACCCGGATTTCCGATGCAGGGAGTTTTATTATCCCGCAGATCCAGGCCATCCCCGGAGATACCCTGGCAGGCTATCTGGCGGATCCGGCCATTGCCGACTACAAATTCTACCTGGAAAAAATCATCAGGAAGATTCCCCATACACGGAATGTGGAAACAGAACAATTGCTTGCCATGGCCGGGGAAAGCCTGAGTGCTCCCCAGCAGATATTCGGGCAGCTGGACAATGCCGACCTGAATTTCGGAAAAATTGCTGATGACAAGGGAGAAAGCACCCCCCTGACCCATGGTAACTTTGTCTCCTTTCTGAGCAAGCCTGACCGGGATCTCCGGAAAAAGGCCTTTCACCAGTATTACGCGGTCTATGATGCCCACAAGCACACCATTGCCTCAGCCCTGGCCTCCTCAGTTAAAAAAGATCTTTTCCTTGCCAGGGCCCGGCACTTTGAAACGGCCAGGGAGGCGGCCCTGTTCACCGACAATGTGGCACCGGAAGTTTACGACACCCTTGTTTCCAGCGTTAAAGACAATCTCGGCCCCCTGTACAGGTACCTGGAATTTCGGAAAAAGGCCCTGGGGCTCGGGGAACTGCACATCTACGACACCTATGTACCTGTCATCCCGGATGTGGACTTCCACATGGACTATGATGAGGCCGTGGCCACCTGCCTTGCGGCAGTGGCGCCGCTGGGAAGCGACTATTGCAGCACCCTTGAGGAAGGACTCACCACAGGGGGGTGGGTGGACCGGTATGAAAACAGGGGGAAACGCAGCGGGGCCTATTCATCGGGCTGCTATGATTCCCCGCCGTATATACTGCTCAACTATGACGGGAATACCATCAACAGCCTGTTCACCCTGATCCACGAGGCAGGCCACTCCATGCATACCCACTACTCAAACAGGGCACAGCCCTATCCCAGCCATAATTACACCATCTTTGTGGCCGAAGTGGCCTCCACCCTGAACGAAACCCTCCTGGGCCGGTATCTTCTGGAGAAATACAAGGATAACCCGAAAATGAAGGCCTATATCCTCAACCGGGAAATCGACAATATCAGGGCCACCTTTTTCAGGCAGACTATGTTTGCGGAGTTTGAAACCATTATCCACACCCTTGCCGCCCAGAACCGGGCACTGACCCTGGACACCCTGACATCGGCCTACATGGGCCTGGTTCAAACCTACTTCGGGGATAAGATGGTTATAGATGATGAACTGGGCCTTGAGTGCCTGCGCATCCCCCACTTCTACTCATCCTTTTACGTATACAAATACGCCACGGGCCTTGCCGCAGCACTGGCCATTGCCGGCCGGATCAGGACAAAGGGGCAGCCGGCGGTGGACGACTATATGGCCTTTTTGAAACTGGGGGGAAGCATGTTTCCCATTGATGAGCTGAAAACCGCCGGGGTGGATATGGCATCCCCGGCGCCCATAAAGGCCACCATTGCCCACTTTGAAAACAGGATCGGCGAACTGGAATCCATATGGCAGTCCAAATAGAGCCCATCGGCATTCTCTACACCTGCTTCAAGGAGAAGTTCGGAATTCCAAGACAGCCCAACCTGGTCAAAAAAGCTCCCGGCACCCTGGTCTTTTACCCGGAATTTGCCAGGGAAGAGGCGGTGCGGGAACTGACCGGTTTCTCCCATGTATGGCTGATCTTTCTCTTCCATAAGGCAGGCGGGAGCAGGTCCGGGGCCTGGTCCCCCATGGTCCGTCCCCCGCGGCTCGGCGGCAATAAAAAGGTCGGGGTCTTTGCCTCCAGGTCCCCTTTCCGCCCCAATCCCATAGGCATGTCGTGCGTTGCCCTGGATTCCGTGGAAACAACCGGGCAGGGACCTGTTCTCCACCTGTCCGGCGTGGATATCCTGGACCGGACCCCGATCCTGGATATCAAGCCCTACCTGCCCTATTCAGACGTCATCCCAAATGCCAGGGACGGATTTGCCGACGGCCCGCCAAAGCCGGGACTGGGTGTGGTCTTTTCCGGAAAGGCACAGGCCCAGGTCATGGAAAAGGAGAAAAAGATACCGGATCTCAAAGCCGTTATTACAGGCATGCTTAAAAACGATCCAAGGCCGGCCTACACCGGCGGGGGGGATACAGGCCGCATCTATGGCATCCGTGTGTTTGACACGGATGTAAAATGGCGGGTGGAAGACGGCCAGGCCGTGGTGATTTCACTGGAAAAAGCTTAGCCGGATATTGCCGGGGGAGGCTCCCCCTTTAAAGGCGTGAATACAGATATGACCGCCTGCCTATGGGGCTTTGTAGATCAGGTCATTGAAAGAGATGATCTCAGGAACCTTTTCATCCTTTCCGGCAAATTTTCTATTAAGCCATACGCCTGTCAGGCCGGAATCCATTGCCGCCTTTGCATCTGTTACCACCTTGTCGCCTATATACCAGCACCGGGACGGCTCCATGCCCGCTTTTTCAACAGCATGAAGAAAAATCCGCGGGTCAGGTTTAAAAATCCCGATATCCCCGGAGATGACAACGGTGCTGAAATAGTGGTCAATGCCTGTTTTCTTAAGCTTCTCTCTTTGCTGGGCCCCGTCACCGTTTGAGATAATTCCCTTTGGTACGTCCCTGTATTTTTCAAGCACCGGCAGGACATCATAGTAGAGCTGCCAGTTTTCTTCATAGGCAGCCTGATAATCCTTTAAAACGGTATCGGCTTCCCGGTCATCAAGGGTATTCCTGAAAATCTCTTTGATCCTTGCCCGGCGCTGCTGCTGAAAGCTCAGTCCTCCGGTTGCATACTGCCGGAAATATTTTTCAGCCGTTTCATTCCAGATACCGGGGAACTCTTCTTCAGCGTAGAGATCCTGCAATTGCTGATTCTGGTTGTATATTGACATTGCTGCCGCTGACTGTGCTGAATCATTATCCAGAAGGGTGTTGTCTATGTCAAAAAATAACATCCGGTTGATCCTTTTTCCGTATCAAATTCCTATCTATAACAGATTCCGGGGCCATCTACAAATCCATGAGATTTAACCGGCTGCTCCCGTTCCCTGAAGCAGGAGTCAGCAGATCGGCAAGGTTCCGGTCAATGGCCATGTGAAGAATTCCGCCGGAACATTGGGAAGGTCTCCTGACACGTCAGGGCCTTATCTGTTCCAGCACGGTAAACCGCTTTTTAAACCCGAATTTTTCGTAAAACCCCAGGGCCTGCTCATTGCCGTGGGCCACGGATATCCTGATTTTTTCGCAGCCGGATCCGGCGAGCCACTCAAGCCCCCTTTCCATCAGGCGGCTTCCCGTGCCTGTTCCCCGGCAGTCCGGGGAAACGTAAAGGGAATCAATCTCGCCCGTCCCCCCTTCAAGGGATACAATGCAATAGGCTTCATATGGTTCACCTTTCCCGTGTCGTGCCGCAAAAATACCCAGACGGGATTTAAGGGCAAATTCCCGGGACCGGGCCTCAAAGGTAAAGCAGCCAAAATGATCTGCAAAATGGACTGATTTCTCCCTGTGGAGGCGGTTCAGCCGCTCCCACAGGGGTTTGATCAGGCCCAG
>JAKSAX010000540.1 GCA_022361395.1 Desulfobacterales bacterium
GAAATGGCCTTTTCCATGGTGGAACAGCCCCCCATGGTCAACTCCATCTCACTGGAAAAGGACCGTTTTGACACCATGATGCCCTTTTTGGACGGGAAAGAGTGCAAAATAATCGCCCTGTGCATGGATGATGCCGGCATGCCCGAATCCAGCAACGACATCCTTGGCCGGGCAAAAACCCTGGTCAACGAACTCAACGGCATCGGTATCGCCACCGGCAATATTTATGTAGACCCCCTGGTTCAGCCCATCTCCACGGACTCAAACAAAGGGGTTATGGTCCTTGATGCGGTAACTGCTATTAAAGCAGAATTCCCGGAAGTCCACATTACAGGCGGGCTGTCAAATATTTCATACGGACTGCCCCAGCGCCACATCATCAACAGAACCTTTGTCACCTTGATGATGGATGCGGGAATGGATTCGGCAATTATCGATCCCCTGGATAAAAAGATCATGGCCACAATTCGTACGGCAGACATGCTTTTGGGGAATGATCAGTTCTGCATGGAATACCTCAAGGGCGTTCGCTCCGGGGTTATTGAAAGTTAAGATTCCAGCCGTAAAGAAAACCCTGCCTTCATCTTCAGGGAGACAGGGTTTCCCTGGGCTGAAGCTCCTGAGTAAGACCGCCCGCCGGTGACGGTGATGCAATCTTAAACTACAGGGTACCTGCGTTTCCTGATTGCCTTGCGTTATAACACGGGCCATGATTATAAAGTTGATTCTCGTTTAACGAAGATCAACCACATTATCTTATGGCTAATGAAAACACGAAAATCCGAGAACTTATACCATAAAACGCGCCTTGGCATTACTTATTCCAAGAGGCTGGGTAGCAGTTGAATGCATGATAATTTAGACATAATGGCTGGCAGTTAAAAACACAACCTGCATGTATGAGCGTTTATGGCAGGAACGCCTCCCGGCGAAATCTGAAAAAACCTTGATCCGTCAGGGCCTTTGATGCTAACACTCCTTGCATTGCCGACCATGACCCAAGCAACGAGGATTTTTTCTTATGGCTCTGCTGAACGACATTTTTTCCGCCCTTCCTTCCCCGGACACCTCCATCACCACCATCGATTCCCATACCGAAGGGGAAGCCACACGCCTGATCGTGGACGGTGTCGGACCGGTCCCCGGCAGGACCATGACCGACAAGCTGGCCTACTTCAAAGCACATTACGACCACGTCCGCTGCCTGATCACCAAGGAGCCCAGGGGATCCAGGAGTATCCTTGCGGCCATGGTCACCGAAGGGATGACCCCGGGAGCATCTTTCGGCCTGATCTACATGGATGCCAAACGCTACCCTTACCTCTGCGGCCATGCCACCATGGGCGCAGTGACGACCCTTTCGAAAACCGGGTTTCTTAACCTTGGCGAAGGGAAAAACCAGGTGCTTGTGGACACCCCGTCCGGAGTGATGGATGCCTGTGCCGAAGTGGCGGAAGGAGAGGTGGTCTCTGTGGCCGTCAACATGGTGCCCGCCTTTGTCCATGATACGGACCGGGAAATTACAGTGCCAGGATACGGAACCATCTCAGTGGACCTGGTCTGCACCGGCGGATATTTCGCCATGGTGGACAGCGATCTTCTGGGGATCCCCCCGGTGATTGAGAACAGAAAAGAACTGGTGGACCTGGGGATGAAAATTATTGATGCAGCCAATGACCAGCTTGAGGTGAGACACCCCCTGCGACCCGAGGTCAATACCATAGATGTAACTGAGTTCCATACCTCGTCCAGCGGCAAGGACGGCCATTGGGGACGGGGCGTGGTGGTCTACGGAGAATCCCATATGGACCGGTCCCCCTGCGGTACGGGAACCGCTTCAAAACTGGCCCTGCTCCGGCACCGGGGAACGCTTGAGATGCACCAGCCCTACCGGAACTTAAGCCCCCTGGGCACCGCCTTTGACGCCGCGCTTGTTGAAAAAACAGATATCGGCGGCAAAACAGCCTATGTGGCACGGATTAAAGGCCGGGCATGGATCACCGGCCTCCATCATTTTTCCCTGGACGATTCCGATCCCTTTACACAAGGATATATCGTATGATGTCTGAGTTCATACCGGCCATCATTCTCCAGGAGGGCAGTCCCCGGTTCAACGGACGCATTGTTCATGGCATCTGAATCCTGCAAATACCTGGACGCCATCTTCAACCGGTCTGCGGACGGCCTGCTCATCTGCGACAGCCGGGGGCGGATTCTCAAGATGAACCGGGCTGCGGAAAAACTCAACGGCATACGGGCGGATGATGTCCTGGGCAGGGACGTAAAAAGTCTGGTGGCCGAGGGGCAGATCAACCGTTCCGCCACCCAGGAAGTGCTGGAGACCCGCCGCCAGGTCAGCCTGGTCCAGAGCACCCCGAAATCCGGATACACCCTCCTGGTCACCGGCACACCGGTGTTTGACGAGAACAGAGAGATCCGCTACGTCGTGGTGAACGAAAGGGATATCTCCCTGATCGAGGATATGCGCCGGGAACTGGCCCAGGTCCGCCAGACATCGGAAAAAATGCGAGAAGAGCTTACCGGACTCGCCCTGATGGAGCTGAAAGACAACAACATCGTGGCCCAGAGTTCCTCCATGAAACTCACCTTGAACCTGGCCCTGAAACTGGCCCGGATGGATGCCTCCAACATCCTGATCCAGGGGGAATCCGGCACCGGCAAAGGACTTCTGGCCAAATTCATTCATAAAAACGGGGTCAGAGGGGAAAACCCCTTTATCCAGATCAACTGCGCCGCACTGCCAGAGAACCTGCTGGAGGCCGAATTGTTCGGCTACGAGAAAGGGGCCTTCACCGGTGCCAGGGAGAGCGGCAAGGCAGGCCTCTTCGAGCTGGCTGACGGCGGCACCCTCTTTCTGGACGAGATCGGCGAACTCTCTCCCGGGGTTCAGGCCAAGCTGCTCAAATACCTGGACGACCACGAAATCATGCCGGTGGGAGGCACCCGCCCCAAAACCATCGACTGTACCATCCTGGCCGCCACTAACCGGAATCTTGCACAGCATACCCGGACGAAAAAATTCCGCCTGGACCTGTTCCACCGCCTCAACACCTTTACCCTTTCCATCCCTCCCCTGCGGGACCGGCCCGAAGACATCCTGGAACTTGTGGCCATCTGCCTTAAGCAGAATAACAAACGGTACAAACGGCGGGCCTATATCGGCCACCAGGGGTACGATGCCCTTAAATCCCATGCCTTTCCCGGCAACGTCAGGGAATTGATCAACCTGATCAAGCAGGCCGTGGTCATGTGCGACCGCCGCTTTCTCGACGACTACCTGATCCGCTCCCTTAGCCCCCCGGCAAGTGCCCCCGCGCCCCGTGCCCACAAGGGAAACGCCTCCCTCCCCGATAAACTGGCCGCACTGGAACGGGACCTTGTGGCAGAGGCGGCCGGCCGCTGCCGCACCACGCGGGAAGCCGCGGAATTCTTAGGTATCAGCCAGCCGACGGTGGTCAGGAAATTGAAAAAATACGGCCTTGAGCTGATTCAACCCTGAATCATGTCCCCCGTTTCCCCTTTATTTACAATGCTTCAACACAAAACCACTTCGATTCATAATTGAATCTAACAGAATATGCCTTTAATTTCAGACACTTCCATCACACCGACTGATACACAAATGAATCAAACCCAGGGAACCCACTTATAAAAACAAAATAATATCAAGCAGTTAAGACTCTGCCAAACCCTCCGGCACGCCTTTTGTAACCTTAACCACAAACCCGATTTTCATCCACAAGGAAAGGACACATGAAAGAAAAACCGTGGAAACCCTGGCTGCTGCTGTCACCGTCCCTTACAGCCGTATTTTTACTCCTCGTCGTCCCGGTCTGTTTTGTCGTGGTTTACTCATTCTGGCTCAGGGCCCCCAGCGGTCAGGACATACCGGCATTCCAGATGGGGAATTACGCCAAATTTTTTGCGGATTTTTTCTATCCTTCCATTCTGCTGGATACCCTGAGGGTGGCCCTGGAAACCGTGATACTCTGCCTGATTATGGGATATGTCCCGGCCTATTTCTTTTATAGAACCGAGTCCCGGCTCAAGCCCTACCTCATGCTGCTGGTGATGCTCCCCTTCTGGATCAGCTTTATCATCCGGACCCTGAGCTGGATCAATATCCTGGGGGATTCCGGGCTGATCAACCACCTGCTCATGAAATCCGGGATCATATCCAGTCCCATCGGCCTGCTTTACAACGAAGGGGCCGTGATCATGGGGCTGCTGCAGTATCTGTTGCCCTTCATGATCCTCAATATCTACGTAAGCCTGGACGGGATCGACAAGAGCCTGACCGAAGCGGCCAAAAGCCTGGGCTGCACCGAGTGGCAAGCCTTCAAAGAGGTAACGCTTCCCTTGAGCCTGCCCGGGGTTTCTGCCGGATGCCTCCTGGTCTTTGTGCTGACCTGCGGGACCTATCTGCCCCCCATGATCCTAGGCGGCCCCGGCAACGACATGATCGCCAACCTGATCTTCAAGCGGGTCATCGGCACCCTTGACTGGCCATTTGGCTCGGCCATCTCCACCATCCTGCTGACCCTGCTGGTGATCATTGTCTACACCTACAACCGGTACATGGGCATCAACCAGATCTTTAAAACCCTGAGCAAAGGATAGGACGGCGGCATGAAACGCTTTATCTCCGGATGGACCCTGATCAAACTCTACACTCTCTTTATCTATATCTGGATGTTCACCCCCATTGTGGCCGTGGTCATCCTGGCCTTTAATCCCCAGCAGTTCGGCTCTTTTCCCATGGAGGGCGTCAGTTTCAAATGGTTTGTCAAGCTGTCCCATAACTCCACCATCCTGGACGCCTTTAAAAATTCCATGGTCCTGGGATCGCTGACCGCCGTATTCTCAACAGCCATCGGGGTACCGGCGGCCATGGCCTTTATCCGCTATGATTTCAAAGGAAAGGATTTTTTGAACACCCTGCTCATTGCTCCGATCATGATCCCGGAGGTGGTGCTGGGGGTGGCCCTGCTGCTGTTCATCCGCTGGCTCCAGCAGCCCAAGAGCTTTGCCCTGCTGCTCATCGGCCATGTGGTGCTGACCCTGCCCTATGTCCTGCTCATTGTACAGGCCCGGCTGGTGGGGATCAAAAAGGAGTATGAAGAGGCGGCCATGTCCCTGGGGGCCAACCCCTTCCAGACCTTCCGTGAGGTGACCTTTCCCCTTCTGGCCCCGGCCATCTTTGCAGGGATGCTCTTTGCGTTCACCATTTCCTTTGACGATGTCACCGCCACCCTGTTCTGGGCCACAGCCCAGCACCAGACCGTACCGGTGAAGATCTTCGGCATGCTCAGAAACTCCATCAGCCCGGAAATCAACGCCTTGGGCACGGTGATGATCGTTCTCACGGTATCCACCCCGCTTGCGGCAGGATACCTGTCCCGGCGCTTCGCCAGGGGCAGCACCTGAGATGCCGGCCGGATCACACCAAAACTCAGAAGAAAGGCACTCCCGATATTAACCCTTAAAAAAGGAGAGACCAATGGCAAAAGACGTGGGAAAAAGACTGGATGAGGTACAGGATGCGTACAGACAGGGAGAGATCTCCCGCCGGGACTTTGTAAAGTTTGCCGGCATGGCAGGCGCGGCATTAGGGATCATGGGCGGGCCCTTCGGCCTGGTTCGCCAGGCCCTGGCCGGCAGCAAAAACATCACCTGCCATTCCTGGGGCGGTTCCACCTCCGAAGCCCTGCGGCAGTTTGCCTTTGATCCCTTTACCAAGGCCTCGGGCATCAAGGTGATCGACGCCGCCTTCACCGGCATGGACGCCTTTTTAACCCAGGTCAAGGCCTCTTATCCCCCGGGGGGAGAATTCAATATCGCCCATCTGTCTGCGGTGTACGACTATGCCAGGTATACGGATCTGGGATTCGGCGTGGAACTGGACGAGTCCAAGATCCCCAACCTGAAAAACGTCATGACCAAGATGACCGATACCCTCAGAGGTATCTCCGGTGGAAAACTTTCCGCAGCCCCCTACGACCTGGGGCAGACCGGCATTGCCTACAACACCGATAAAATTTCCAGGGACAAGGCGGAGAAGTTAGGCGCCTCCCTGCTCTTTGACAAAAGCCTGAAAGGAAAATTGGGCACCTGGGGCGGGGATTTCCGGACCAACGTATGGTACGCAGCCCTGCACACCGGCCAGAATCCCAACAAGATCACGGATGAGGGGGCGATCTGGGATGCCCTCAAGGCCCAGCGCAAGCTGATGAAAAAATACTGGGCATCCGGCTCCGAACTGATGAGCCTCCTGGGCAACGGTGAAATATATGCCACAGTGGCCTGGTCCGGCCGGGTGGCTGCGCTTCAGGAACAGGGACATCCCATCGGCTATCTGTCGCCCGACGGCACATATTCCTGGATGGAGTATATGTACGTGCTCAAAGGCACGGATCTTACCGTGGCCCAGAAATTGTTGAACTTCATGCTGGAACCTGAAGCGGCCATTGCCGTGGCCAAGGGCCAGAACTACCCGCCCTCTCTGGATCCCACCAAGGTCCCCATGCCTGAAGAAGTACAGAAACTGCCGGCATTTGATCCCACGGGCAAGCTGGACGGCTACCTGTTTGCCGATCCCGCCTATTGGAACAGCAAACAGCTGGACTGGGCGGAGAAATGGGACAGGGTCATGGCCGGGTAAATCAACTCTTTAATATAAATTGCGCCGCCGCCCGGACAGGTTCCCGGCGGCGGTCCCCCCCACAATACTTGCGGAGATTACGGTTTGGCACAGGATAAAGATCCGGCATTTGTCCGGTTCAAAAATATTGAAAAGCGGTTCGGGAAGGTAACGGCAGTGGCCCAGATGGACCTTGAAATTCCGGAAGGCTCCCTGGTGACACTCCTGGGGCCTTCGGGCTGTGGAAAGACCACCCTGCTGCGAATGCTGGCAGGCCTGGAAACCCCGACGGCCGGGGATATCTACATCAAAGGCAGACGGATCAACGATACCCCGGTCCACAAACGAAACCTGGGCATGATCTTTCAGAACTACGCCCTGTTTCCCCACAAGACCATATTCGATAATGTGGCCTTCGGCCTGAAGTACCGGGGATTTTCCAGGGATGAAATGACCACCCGGGTGGAAAAGGCCCTGGAAACCGTCCGGCTGCCCGGGGTGGCCGACCGGATGCCCTCCCAGCTTTCCGGCGGGCAGCAGCAGCGGATCGCCCTGGCCCGTGCCATTGTCATCGAACCCGACGTCCTGCTCATGGACGAACCCCTGTCCGCTCTGGATGAAAACCTGAGGGAGGACATGCGCCGGGAAATCGACAATCTCCAGCAGGACCTGGGGGTCACCACCATTTTTGTCACCCATGACCAGCGGGAGGCCCTGTCCATGTCCGACAAGGTGGTGGTGATGAAAGACGGCATCGTCCAGCAGGAAGGGGGGCCCGAAGAGGTCTACAACAATTCAGCCAACCATTTTGTTGCGGATTTTTTGGGGCATTCCAACTTCATCGACGCCCGGGTGGAAGCCAAAGAGAACGGGTATCTCACCGTCAGCCTCACCGACGGCAGCACTGTACGGGTCAACCCGGCAGGCCCCTTTACAACCGGGGACAAGGCTGAAATCGTCATCCGGGCCCAGAAAATGACCCTGGGCTACCGGGAGGACCTGGCCAGGGAACCTGAGATGAACTATTTCACGGGCAAAATAGTGGACAGAAGCTACATGGGTGGTGAGGTGAGTTATTTTGTGGAGCTGCCCACGGGCAAAGTGCTCCATGTCATCAACTTTGTAAAACGCTCCCCCTACCGCCGGGGCGATGAGGTGTTCATCCAGGTGGATCCTTATCACTGCAGGCTTTTGGGCGACTGAGCCGGGCAGATCCGAGACGGTTATGGATTCCTTTCCCGCGAATCAAGGTCCGGTGGAACACAGTTTTATCCGGATCAAACAGGGGCTGGATCCCACCCGCAGCTATATCATTTTCGAACATGACCTGAAACACCGGGGCAAATCCATTTTCGATCCCTCCCACCGGATCTACGCCTATTTAAAGAAAAAAAAGATGGGGTGGCAGCAGGTGATAGATATGGATCTTGCCATGGAATACCTGGTGATTCAGGTCCCTGCCGGCAAAGAAGACGCCGTGCTGGGAAAAATACTGGGGTTCGGATTTTCCGAACATATTGTTTTTTACATATTCAAGGCAGAAGAGGTGTAATTGTGACAGAGTCCAACACAACCATCCGGGCGGATTTCAAGTATTCCGGCAAACAGGTGGAAATCCCCCTGGCACAGCTTGCCGGTGCGGCTGTTGAATTTTTAACCGTATACGGGAATGCACAGTTCTGCGGCCGGGAATTCACAGAGGTTCTTGGCGGCAGCGACAGCAGCGACAGCGGGCATGGCAAATTGAACGTCCTGATGTCAGCGGCCGGCTTTGCCGGCGACCCGGCCGGATTTTTCAGGACCATTCTGGATACCGTGGGAGATGACCGGGGAGAAAACCTGACCCTGAACGGCGTCCGGCTGCCGTCCAGGTTTCTTATGGCCCTGCTGGAAGAGATCCTTCCGGGTCACGGCTACGTGTCCGTAAAGGATACGGCCCAGCTGGCAAAGGCCACCAACCTCAATATCCCCGAGGATCAGAAAAAGGATCTCCAGGCCGTGATTGAACGGTATCCGGTCCGCCTCTCCCGCCACACCATCCGGCAGATGATGGTGTCCAGGGATGTGGCCTACCAATACCTTCCCTTTGTGGAGGAACTCGGGTCCATCGGCCACACCAACACCTGGATCGGGCAGTTCCATGACGGGCTTCTGGAACAGATGTACCGGAACCGGGTGATCTTCCTGCTCAACATGAGCTGCCCTGTGTACTGCCGGTTCTGTTTCAGAAAACACAAGGATGCCCGGAACGAGCCCAATCCCACCCCGGAAGATGTGGCCCGGGCCGTTGCTCATGTGAAGAATTCTCCGGGGGTCAAAGAGGTGGTCATCACCGGCGGCGATCCCTTTATGAACCGGAAAAACATGGCCGCCACCATTGACGGGCTGATGACCGTGGACCACGTTCAGACCGTGCGCCTGGCCACCCGGTCCGTGGCCTATTACCCGGACCTTTTTCTGGAACAGGAAGGCGCCTACCTCAAGTACCTCAAACAGAAAAGCTTTGAACTCCAGCAGCACGGCAAGCGGATGGAGGTGGCCACTCATTTCATCCATCCGGACGAGGTGTCCCCGGAAAGCCTTGAGATCATCTCCGATCTGGTTAAATCCGGCATCGCGGTTTATATCCAGACCCCATTTCTCTCGGACTGCAACGACACCGGTCCGGAACTGGTCCGGCTGTTCAACCTGCTTCGGGGTGCAGGGGCCGAACTTCACTATATTTATATCCCCTGCAGCCCCATCCACGGCAATTCGGTGTACTGGAAGCCGCTTTCCGACGGGATTGATACGGCCGGCCACCTTCGGGCCCATCTGTCTGACCGGATGATCCCCAGGATCTGCACAGCCACCCCCATTGGAAAGATGGACTGGTTCACCAGCGGCTGGGCAGTGGAACGGGTGGCGGAGAACGACAATTTCGTCTGGATCCGTACCCCCTATACCCCGGAATACTTCAAGGCATTTGCCCCCCTGGCCAATGAACTGACCAATATCCGGGTGAATGCCGAAGGGACCATTGATATCCAGTATATGGCGAAAATAGGTAAAGAAGACTATCTCATCGGGAACCGGCCGGAACGTCAGAGCGCATTGAATCCCCGGGCCCCGGAACAGGCGGTCAACAGGCTGCGCAAGGCCCTGGCAGAAGTACCCCAGACCGGAGCCTCTGTGGTGAAGACAGGACTGGACAACCTCGACCGCCTGCACAAGACCCGGGTGCGTCTGGGCTTTGAGGCCGGCGCTGCTGAACTGGACTACATCCGGGGGGACCATTGGATCACTGATGTGGTCCTGGCCGGCACAGGAGACATCAACGACAACCTCCATGACATCTGCCGGCTGACATCAGCCCTCAGGGACATCGCCCATGTCACTGCCGTACGGATTCAGTCCCCGGCGTTCGTCCAGACCCCCCGGGTCTATACCCGTACCGTCATTAACACCCTGGGCGACCTCAATGCCCTGTCCATTGTCACCCCCCAGCGGCTGGAAATCGAAACCTGGGCCCTGGAGGCCTGTGAAATCACCCAGGACCACACCGCCCTTACCCGGCGCCTGAACAACCGGGGCATCACCGTTTATGCCAATGTGCCGCTCCTGGGCGGGGTGAACGACTCGGCAGGCGCCATCCATGACATGGCCCATGCCCTGCGCACCGCAGGCATTGAATTCCACCATCTGTATGTGGCCGGCACCCCGGTGCAGTCCGCCTGGAACCCGGATTTTCCCGTGGATTCCTGGGATGTCACGGAAATTGCCACCAAGGTCCGGCGGGAAGGCTCAGGCAGGGAGATTCCAAGATACATCATCGCCACCCCCCTGGGAGAGGTGGACTACGGTCTGACAAGCACATTCCTTAGAGAGGGGGATCAATTGAAACTAAGGCTTGGCTGCTACGACCAATCCTATTATAACAGCCTTGATAAAAATGCACGGCTGACAGACAATGCGATCTTTGATGGAAGCGGCTGCCCCGTGACCGTGGTCAAAGGCCTGCTAAAAACAAACGATTTCCCAATATCCTGAAGGTGAGAACATGAAATATCCGTACATGGCATACAGCGACAAGGTAACACCCCTTCCCGTATTCAAAGGCCTCACAGGGGACCCGTTCGTGGTGGACCTTTCCGTGGGGTCACAGGTTTTCGACACCGTGGACATCCACGACCAGCACGCCTTCCAGGCCTGGCTGGAGACCCGGATGAAAGGCCGGTACACCTGGGGCCTGGCATCCTACCTGGAAGACCGGCAGACCATCCTTTCCAAATACCCCCAGATGAAAGAAGAGGAACGCTGGTTCCACCTGGGCCTGGATATCATCGTGGACCTGGACACCCCCCTTTACGCCCCCCTGGACAGCGTGGTCCAGGAAAGCGGTTATGAAGAAGGTGAAGGCAATTACGGGGGCAATGTCCTGCTCCGCCACGACAGCCCTGACTTTGACACCTTTTACAGCCTCTACGGCCACCTGAAACGGACCAGCCTCCCGGAACCAGGCACAGTTTTCAAAGCGGGGCAGGAATTCGCCCGAATCGGGGATTTCCATGAAAACGGGAACTGGTTCTACCATACCCATCTCCAGGTAATTACACAAAAAGGCTATGACACGGGCTGGGTTTCCAGGGGCTATTGCAACGCCGGGGACCTGTCCGTCATGGACGGGCTCTGCCCGTCGCCCCTTTCCCTGTTCCGGCGCTGACCAACCCGGGCAATTCGCCGGGTATTTCGGGCCGGGCTCTATGGACAATGGCCGGCATCACTGCCGGCCATTATTTGTCATGAAAAACACATGCAATCCCAGTGGCCATTTGTAATTTGAGACATTTATTACATGAAACACAATGGGCTGGTGAAAGATCTCCCTCAAACCACCGGTTGGCTAAATCGGGTTCTCTGATAAACGGCCTGCTCATGGATATAGCGTCTATTTTTTCAAGGGCTTTTTCTATTTTTTGGGGGGTTCGCCATCCCTCCACAGAAATAACGGGACAATTGACTTTTTCTTTTATCAGCAAAGCATATTTAAACATGGACCCTTCTTCAAAAGGTGCTGGAAGGATATGGTCCCACCCACCCTTTTTGCTGCCCTCCGGGGTCCCTGCACTAACTTCAATGGCATCAATGCCCATGGCATCCATTATGGTCGCTGTACGTGCGGCTTCATATGGTTCCACGCCGCCGGGAAATCCGTCATAAGCGCTCATTTTGATAAACAAAGGGAACTCCTGGCCCACTGCGCCTCTGATTGCTTCATATATCTGGCAAAGCAACCGGGTACGATTTTCAAGGGAACCTCCGTATCGGTCTTTTCGGGAATTCCTGAATGGGCTTAAAAACTGATTAATCAGGTAACCATGGGCACAATGGATTTGAACCGCATCAAAACCGGCTCTTTTAGCCCTTGAAGCAGCCTTGGCATAATCATCCACAATTCTCAGGATGTGATCCTGTGTCAAGGCCTCTACGGGGTGACCGAAAAGCGGATCTGTCATAGCTGACGGACCGAGAAGTGCCCCCCTTTCCGGCAGGGTTTCCGGATTTACGGTGGCGCCGCAGTGCAATAACTGGGCTGCCAGTATCCCGCCGGCTTCCTGAGTTGCTTTGCACAATTGATTTAATGGTTTGATAAGATCATCATGGTCCATTCCAATGCTATTATCGCCCCATTTGCCCTCTAAACTGATATGGGCTGTACCGGCTATGATCAGGCCAACTCCTCCCTCGGCCAGTTCGGTATCAATGTCTATCAGTCTTCGGGTAGGAGCGCCTTTCGGGGTTGCAAATCCTTCATCTGTGGCGCTGCGTATTAACCGGTTTTTTATTTCTAATGTTCCCAAACTCCAGGGTTGCTTCATTCTGTACATTAATTATTTACCTTCATTGTTTTTGGGGTCATGATGCCCTCCTGGTTGGAATGTATAAAAATGAGGATGTTTATCCAGTACCAATAAATACTAAACCGGTCAAATTATAAAAATCCGCAGTTCAGTATCATGATCCTAAGCAGAACTGTTACTCTTCAGATCGTAACCTTCCGCCCAAAAGGAATATTAAGCTTCTTCATCCTCTTTCTCAATGTGGAGGGATGGACATCCAGTATCCGGGCAGCCCCTTTTTCCCCTTCCACACGGCCCTTGCATTGGGCAAGCACCTGGCGGATATGGGAGGCGATGACCTGGTCAAGGGGCTGGGTTTGCCTGGGTTGAAGCTCCTGAGTATGACCGCCTGCCGGTGACGGTGCGATAATTTCCTTGAAGTAGAGGGTGGCTGCACGGTCAAGGATCATGGCGCGCTCCACTGCATTCTCAAGTTCCCGGACATTGCCGGGCCAGTGGTATGCCATGAGATTGTCCATGACGCGGCGGGAAACCGAAGGAATTTTGGGCAGTTTCATCTCCCTGGCCTTTTTCAGGATAAAATGATCCACCAGTGCGGGGATGTCCCCGGCGCGCTCCCGCAGGGGGGGAATGGGGATGGGAAAGACCCGCAGGCGGAAGAAGAGATCAGGGCGGAACCGGTTCTCATCCATCATCTGCTCAAGGTTCCTGTGGGTGGCGGCAATGACCCTTATATTCACCCGGATGGTTTCGGTTCCCCCCACCCGGTCGATTTCCTTTTCCTGGAGTACCCGGAGCAGGCGGATCTGGGCATCGGCACTGAGTTCTCCTATTTCATCCAGAAAAAGGGTGCCGCCCTGGGCCCGTTCGATCCGTCCCCTTTTCCGGGACACTGCCCCGGTAAAGGCCCCTTTTTCATATCCGAAAAGCTCCGAGTCAAGGAGGGAGGCAGGGATGGCGCCGCAGTTCACACGGATAAAGGGCCCCTGCTTGCGCAGGGAAAGGTTGTGGATGGCATTGGCCACCACCTCTTTTCCGGTCCCGGTTTCCCCCAGAAGGAGTACTGGGCTTTCCAGAGGGGAAACCTGGCGCACCATCTCCATGACCTGGCCCAGTCCCTGGCCTGCACCGATAACGGTTTCCCCGGCCATGCGGTTCAACTCATCCTGGAAGTAACGGTTGTCGTCTGCCAGCAGTTCCTTGAGATCGTTCAGTTCCCTGAACCGCAGGGAGTTGGTCAGGGCAATGGCACAGGGCTTGTCCAGGAGGCTGAGCATCCGGACATGGTCGGACGTAAAGTCCTGCTTTCCGTCATTAAACACGGAAAAGATACCCAGCATGGTGCCTTCCAGCACCAGGTCAATGACCACGGCAGAGATATCCCAGGCTTTGAGCCGGTCTGCCACAGGCCCGGTAATGGGATCATCCCCCAGTCTTTTAATAAACCTGACCCGGTCAAGACGACGGTCTTCAATCAACCGGCGCCCGGCACCGGACAGGGACACTTTCATGGAAACAGCCCTGCCTGCTTCCCTTGTGGCAACAGCAACGGTTTCCACGATGCCGGCATCCCTGTGGTAAACATGAAAGCCCATCTGGTCCGCGGGCATGAATTTTCCAACATAGAGCAGGCACTGGTGAAGGGCGCGTTCGATTTCAAGGCTTGAACAAAGGGTCAGGGTGGCTTCCCTGAAAAAATCATTTTCATTGGGAATCATTGGGATCTCCAAAATATCATTGAATAAAGATTCTGCACCATGAGGCAGTTTACTTTAAAACCGGAAAATAGGACAGAAAAAACTTTCCCATGGCACAGAAAACCATTGCTCTTCACCCATTGTTTTTTCAAAACCATTGCCTCACAAGGCGCTTGAGAACTGGCATGGGTCTTGCTCAACACTTTGGTAAACACGAACCTAAAGGAGATCAGTACATGGAGATGAAAAACGTAACCGTACTGGGAGCGGGGATCATGGGGGCAGGCATTGCCCAGTGCGCTGCCCAGGCAGGCTTTGAGGTTGTCCTGCGGGACATGGAGGATCGGTTTGTCGAAAACGGGCTCACCACCATAAAATCCAACCTGGGCCGGGCCGTGTCCAA
>JAKSAX010000610.1 GCA_022361395.1 Desulfobacterales bacterium
GTTGGCAATGACCATCAGAAAACGGAAACAGTACCTTTTCAGTTTGATCCAAGATCAGTTTCAGGAAAAGCGTAATGAAAAACAAATTCGTCGATGCTGAAAACCTGTATTCCAGATTTAGCCGGCAGTGTCTATGAAAGGCACGCTGCCGGCCTTAATCTGTATATCATCACAAAATAATCAACCGCTCACCCGGATGTCCCATGATCACAACACCGGTGGGCTTTGATGCCGGAGTACAAAACATGGCAACAAGCCCCACACGGTTAACATCTTTTTCTTTTCTCCTTTTCTGACTTGATTGATTATGAACGCGGGCTAGACCATTTCAAGGAATGCTTCGATTCTTACCCTGAGCTGTTCTGTGTCCGAAAGGGAATAATCGGTCTCAATGTGCAGGTAGGGAATAGAGAGTTTCTCTGTGACGAATTGCTGGATCTGGTGTGCCTCGACATTGTAGGTATGACAGGCCTGCCAGGTCAGGTCCACTACCCCGTCCACGGAAAATTCAGGGATCATCTCCCCTAAAAGATCCAATCTGCCCTGGTTGGGGCTCATGACAGAACAGGGAATGGACAGGTATTGCGCGGACAAGGCTGCAATGGGATCTTTTTCTTCATCCACCTGAAACGCCTTTTTATAGCCGCTGCAGTTTTCATAGGCCACAACGCAGGCGCCGGACTCTTCTATGATCTTGACCACTTTGTCCGAGCCCAGGCCCACGGGAACTCCGGTGAGCAGAATCCGCGGTGTCTCTTTTTTAAAAGGGCTTTCATTGTTTTTGCTCAAGGCCTCGCAGGTATCCGCAATTTCGTTCATGATGGCGATTCCCTTTTCCTTGTCTGCAAAAAAGCCGGTTTTAAACAGGATTTCCAACAACTCCATTCCGGTCAGGGGAGACGGCTTGGCTTTGCACACATCCATCAGTCTTTTCTGGGCTGTCCTTTCCCGGTTCAGCAGCCGGATGGCATCCCGGATATCTTGGGTGGTGATGCTTTTGCCCGTTAGTTCTTCCACCTTTTGTTTTAACTGGGCCACTTCTGTTTCCCACGGGGCCAGAAACAGATCCATATTCTGCTGCTGGGGCAGCTGAAGCACATGAACCGGCTTGATCTCATTCATCAGTTCGAACATCTTCTTTTTACCGTCACAGGTGGTGTCAGCCACAATCAGATCTGAAAATCTGAAAAATGGACAGGTATCTGAGGCGGCAAATCCATAACTGCTTTTAATCAACGGACACAGGTTCCTGGGAAGCACCTCCTCGGCCGCCTCTATGGGATCCTGGCGCGTACCGCATAAGGGCAGGGGAATGGCATTGGCAGCCACGGCCAGTTCGGTGGGCGCATAAAGGCAGTAAAAGCCGATGGCGTGATTGCCTTCCTGTTTATGGGTTTCAATGTCAATCAGGTTCTGCTCGGTGATCTGCTGTAGTTTTTTGAATAAATCAGATTTCATGTTGTATCCTTTTTTTGGGGCGTTGGTTAATCATTGCAGGCGAGAAGCGCTGCGCCTACTGCACCGTTCATTTCAGGTGACTGGGGAATCCACACCGGTCTGTCGGTTGCTTGCCTAAGCCGTTTTACGATATAGGCGTTGTTGGCCACGCCGCCGGAAAATACTACCGGTCCCTCCGGTGATACCCTGTTGAGCATGGACACGGCCCGCTTGACCACAGACTGGTGAAGCCCTTTTGCGATTTCCTCCGGATTTTCACCCCGGGCCAAAAGGGAGGTGACTTCAGATTCGGCAAACACCGTGCACATACTGCTGATGCTCAATTGCTTTTTTGCCGATGCTGCAGCTGCTCCAAAAGAGGAGAGGGTAAACCCAAGGGCCTGTGCCATGATTTCCAGGAATTTGCCCGTTCCTGCCGCGCACCGGTCATTCATCTCAAACCGGATTACCCGGCCGGCAGGGTCGAGCCGGATGACTTTGCTGTCCTGGCCGCCGATATCCAAAACGGTTGTGGCTTCCGGGAAAGAATAAAGCGCCCCTCTTGCATGGGCCTTTATTTCGGTGACAGTGGATGCATCCTGTTCAATTTCAAACAGGTTCCTGCCATATCCGGTTGCCAGAATCGTATCAAAGGACAGGTCCCTGATCAGTTTTTTTGCCTGCCTTATGGGATCGAAACCGGTATCTGTCTTTCTGGTTTCCTTAATTCTTCCGTTTTCTAAAACCGCACACTCAATGGACCTGGAACCGATATCTATGCCTGCTCCGATCATTTGGCATCTCCTTTCTGTTCGGGATAAATCGGCTCAAGACTAATTGACGGCGGATCAAATAAGCAAATTGATTGTGCAGATGAAAAACCGGAGAACTATTGAATATAAGTATAATAGAAAACACCAATTAAATTCCCATCAGAGAAACAACGAATTCAGACGTTAAATCAATGCAGACAAATGGAAAAGAAATTCACCGGAATTTAATTCGATTTGGTCTGAACCAAAATGGGGAAAGGACAAGTAATTAATGGATCTTACGTCAATTACAGCCGCTTTAACCAGTATCAAAAGTGCAATAGATATTGCTAAATTTATAGAGGATAGTGGATCTTCATTGCAGAATCTCGTAGGATACCGGTCTGTTGAAAAAAGAGTAAACTGGAAATTTTGAACCTAAATAAAGGAATTGCAGCTATGAATGGTAACCAAAGGTATTTTTGCCCGGAGTGTGATAAAACATATGCAGAGGATGATTCTCGTCTTAGTGGAGAGTTGTTTTGTCCGGTATGTAAAAGTAGATTAGAGCAGGAAAATCATGCGTCTCCAAATTTAACATCACCCCATTTGGAACCATCAAGTTCAACCTATAGGAGAGAGTCCGGGAATATAAGTGTTGAAGTGAAAGACATAAATATGTCTTTCATGTCAATGGTTGTTTTTATGGTTAAATGGGCAATAGCATCAATACCTGCAATGATCATTTTAATGATTATAGCTTGGGTTGTGTCGGTTATCCTTGGTGGTTTTTTTTGATGCACTTTTACGATGATAACCTGAAACAGAATAAAGGACAGGCCCTGGCCGACCCGGACGCTATAGGAGAACAAATATGGAAAATGAAACTATTGATTGAAAGAAAGCTGTTTTTGTTGCAAAAAAATGTTGACGCAGCTTGTTTATAATTTTCAGTCATTAGAAGGAATACCTTTCACTTTTCCAGAGGTGAAAACCTTTATTCAGAGTATTATAGATAGTGGTCATAAAATCGCAGACCATGATAAACTCAGATAACAGCAGTTTGCATGGAAAAGGCTAATTAGCCAGGTTGAGAAAAATCAATTTCAATTATCAGAAAAGATATCATGTGAACTTGAAGGTATTGCGGCTAAAGATGGAACTTTAGAACCTGGTATAATGGAATTATACAAAAAAGGGCAATATAAACCGGTTATGAATTTTCACAAAAGTTGCCAGAAAGAGCTTTATCAACAATGAAAAATAGAGTACCCGGTCAAAAGCTGAAAGAGATCTCACCTTGACATTTACCGGAATTTCGATTAGTGGTCTTATAATGCACTTGTGAGTTATGTGTCCTGTTATTGTCCGGCTACAGCTTTATTCAGTCAGCATCGCATTTATCTCGGATATCCATCGGCAAGTCATCTGCAGGGTGGTCTGATCCGGCGGGCGGGGCTGAAACAGCATCCAGAAACCAGGGGGATTGGAACATGAGGTTGGATCAACGTGCGGTTATCATTTCTCTCGTAATTATCTTTGCTTATATGATTCTGGCTCCCGCGGGACATGCGTCATCGTCCGGCGGAACTATTGCTGGCGTTGCACTTGCCCAGGCAGGGGGGGGAGGCCAGGGCGGTGATTCGTCAGGGGGGCATGGCAGCCATGGAAACCTGGGTGAGGAGCTCCCGCTGTACTCCTGTATCCCCTTTGCCTGCATGCTTTTGTCAATCGCGCTGCTGCCCCTTGTGGCAGGGACCTTCTGGCACCATCATTTCGGTAAGATTTCAGCGTTCTGGGCCGCCTGCCTGGCCATTCCGTTTACAGCGGTTTATAAAGGGGTGGCCATCTATGAGATCCTTCACATTATTCTGGCGGATTATGTACCCTTTATTATACTGCTCTGGGCCCTGTTTACCATTTCCGGCGGGATCCTGCTCCGGGGGACCCTCAGGGGAACCCCTGTCGTGAATACCGTGATTATCCTCATTGGAACGGTTCTGGCTTCGTGGATGGGGACTACAGGAGCTGCCATGATCATGATACGTCCCTTTATCCGGGCCAATTCCCACAGGAAGAATAAGACGTTTATGGTGGTCTTTTTTATCTTTCTGGTAGCCAATGTGGGCGGGGCGCTGACCCCCCTTGGCGATCCCCCGCTTTTCCTGGGGTTTCTCCACGGGGTTTCTTTTTTCTGGACCATGAAAATAATGCCCCATATGCTGGTGACCTCAGCGATTCTTGTGGTGGTCTATTTCTGCCTGGATTCCTATTATTATAAGAAGGAAGGGGCGGAGCCGCCGCCTGATGACGGTGAGAAAGCACCGCTGCGCCTTGTGGGGACTTACAACTTTATTTTCCTGGCCGGTGTTGTGGGGGCGGTGCTCATGAGCGGCATAGCGGAGCTCGGGGAGATCTCAACCTTCGGGGTTCACCGGGCAACCCAGGACTGGCTCAGGGACGGGCTTCTCATTGTGTTCGGGATGATCTCCCTCTGGGTGACCCCGCGGCAGTTGCGGGAGGAGAATGAGTTTTCCTGGTTTCCCATTGTCGAGGTGGCCTACCTGTTTATCGGGATATTTATCACCATGATCCCCTGCCTGCTCCTGCTTAAGGCCGGATCAAAAGGGTCTTTTGCCTTTTTGATCAACGCGGTTCAGGAGCCTGTGCATTACTTCTGGGTAACAGGGGTGCTGTCTGCCTTCCTGGACAATGCACCTACCTATCTAACCTTTTTCAATACCGCTTTGGGCAGTTTTTATGCCGGCATGACCGAGAGCCAGTCCGTGCCCCTGCTTATGACCGAAAATGCCATTTATCTCAAGGCTGTGTCTGCCGGGGCCGTGTTCTTTGGTGCCTGCTCCTATATCGGCAATGCCCCCAACTTCATGGTCAGGTCCATTGCAACGGAGTCAGGGGTGGAGATGCCCAGCTTTTTCGGCTATATCCTGAAATATTCACTGGTGTTTCTCATTCCGACCTTTGTGGTTGTCACGGTGATCTTCTTTTAATATAGTGTAAACAGGGAGTTTAGCCTGGTAATAACAAGGAAGGAGCTGTCATGAACCTTGACCTGAACCAACGGAAGATCGCAGTTATCGGCGGAAATGATCCGTGCTGTGAGATAATAAACCGCCTCATGGATCCGGTTTTTGTTTCCATGGATATTGAGGTGCTTCTGGTGGCGGATCCTTTGATTCAGAACGAGGGAATCTCCTGTGCAAAGATTTTGAATATTCCCACGGCCACGGATTACAGGGAACTGCTCGGCCTGGAGACTGCAAATCTTGTCCTGAAGCTGAAAAACGACGAAAGCCTGGCCCCGATTCTCGAAGAGATGGAGACGCGCGGGGTTGAGGTTCTGGACCTGGACTCCTACCAGGTGGTCTCTTTCCTGAGTATGATCAAAACCGAGGCGGAAAAGATCCGGGTCAGGGAAAAAATCACAGATGAGGATGTGTGCCGGGATGACCTGGTCTGTCTTTTTGACACCTTTTCCGGGCATATCACGGAGATTTCCAGTAAAAAGACCGAATACCTCAAGACAGAACGGGCAGAGCTGCTGGAGATGGAAAAGGAGCTGAGCCAGGTGATCCAGGGCAGCATGATTCCCACCTTTATCATCAACAACGAGCATATTCTCACCCACTGGAACCGGGCCTGCGAGGAGCTTACCGGCCACAATGCCTATGAACTGGTGGGCACGGACCGCCAATGGGTGCCCTTCAGGTCTGCCAAACGGCCCACCCTGGCCGATATTGTGGTGGAAGGATTAAGCGGGGCGGATATTGAAAAGTATTACGGCAGTTCCTGGCGCAGGTCAAAGATTGTAAAAGAGGCGCTTGAGGCTGAGGAGTTTTTCCCCCACCTCGGGGAAAAGGGCAAGTGGATCTTCTTCACGGCAGCCCCCATTAAATCCCCTGACGGCAGGGTGATCGGCGCCATAGAAACTTTGCGGGACAAGACTGAAGACAAGGCTGCCCAGCAGGAAATCGCACTCCAGGACCAGGAGCTTGTCAAGCTCCACGAAAAGTATAAAAAATCCGAAGAAAAATACCGCTCCCTGTTTAACAACAACCCCAACCCCATTTTTATCATTGACAGCCAGAGCCTTGAAATCCTGGATATCAACCACCGGGTGGAAAATGATTACGGGTATTCAAAGACAGACCTTCTGGGACGGGCCTTTATGGACCTTTGCGACCGGGACGACGACACGGTTGAAAACGGGTTGAAAAGCCTGGCCAGGGGAGAGGATATCCTGTTTACCAAAAAGCGTCATCTTAAGAAATCCGGTGAAAAGTTTTTTGTGAATTTCAAGGTGGTCAACACCACTTACTCCAACCGTGACGTGCTGATTGCCTCGTCCACGGATATAACCGAAAGCGTTGAAAAGGAGACCCAGCTGATCCAGGCCGGAAAACTGGCCACCCTGGGTACCATGGCCGCAGGCATGGCCCATGAGATCAACCAGCCCCTGAATGTGATCCAGATCTGTGCGGATCTTATTTTGAAGATGATTAAAAAAGGGGTGGAAATCCCGGATGAAGAGCTGGTCCTCATGGCCAATGACATTATCGACAATGTGGCGCGGGCCTCGGGGGTGATCAAGCATGTCAGGGATTTTGCCCGGCAGTCCGACCGGGACCTGAAAAAACTCAACCTCAACGATCCCATCAATGATGTGTTCAAGGTCCTGGGCCACCAGCTCACGGTTCATTCTGTTGAGGTCATACGGAACCTTGACGAAAACCTTCCCGAGATCCGGGCGGAACACAACCGCCTGGAACAGGTCTTTATCAACCTGGTGACCAACGCCATTGACGCCATGGACGAGAAGGCGGAAAAAACGGAAGGAACAGTTGAAAAGAGGCTTGTTATGGAAACCTGTGTCCGGGACGGAAGGGTGGTGGCCACTGTTTCCGATACCGGTATAGGCATGAGTGAGGCGGTGAAGCAGAAGATTTTCGAGCCGTTTTTCACCACCAAGGAGACCGGCAAGGGTACCGGGCTCGGCACCAGTATAAGCTTTGGGATTATAAAAGATTATGGCGGTATCATTGATATTGAGAGCGAGGAAGGCCGGGGTGCAAAATTTATCATCAGTTTTCCAGCCATTGAATAGGGGGGCCGAAAACCACTATGTCAGTAAATAAGATTTTGATTGTGGATGATGAGGATATCATCGTCAGGCTGTTGTCCATGTCCCTGCGCAGCGACGGGTATGATGTTGTGACCGCCTGTAACGGGAAAGAGGCGCTTGAGGTGCTTGAGCAAGAGGCCCCGGATATAGTGGTTACAGACATTAAGATGCCGGTTATGGACGGGCTTGAGCTTTTAAAGAATATCAAATCAAATGATGCTGACAAGGAAGTCATCATTGTCACCGGTCACGGGGATATTGACTCCACCATCACGGCGCTTCAGTACGGGGCCTCTGACTTCATCAACAAGCCGGTCCGGGACGAGGCCCTGGCCATTGCCCTTGACCGCGCCAAGACCAAGATCCATATCCGGGAGCAGCTGGAAGGTTATACAAAGAACCTTGAACAGAAGGTGGCTGAGGCCACCGAGGAAATCCGCCGCAAATCAAACTTTCAGCAACTGCTGATCCATTCCAGCCATGATGCCATTGTGGCCTTTGATCACAATTGGAAAACAGTGGTGTGCAACCCTGAGGCCGCCCGGATTTTTAACTGCACCCCTGCAGACGTTCTCAACAAGATGACCATTGATGCGTTTTACCTGCCTGAGGTGGCAGATATTTTCAAGGCTGAGGCGGAAAAAAAGAAGGTATCCGATGAAATGCCCTGGAAGGAGATGATGCTTCAGGTCAAGGACGGCCACAGTTTCCCGGTGAGATACGCCACCAGCGTACTCCATGAAAAAGGGGCCTTTGTGGGCATTGTTAATTTTTTCCAGGACCTGACTGAAATCAAGCGGCTTGAGCAGGAACTGGTGCAGTCGGAAAAACTGGCTGCTGTCGGGCAGACCGTGAGCGGACTGGCCCATTATGTCAAAAATATTCTCATCGGCCTCAAAGGGGGATCCTATGTGGTGGATGTGGGTATGAAGAAAAACAACACGGAAAAACTGAAAACCGGGTGGAAAACCATTAAGAAGAATATCAGCCGGGTCTCTGATCTCACCCAGGACCTGCTGACCTATTCCAAGGAGAGAAAACCGGAGTTCCAGCCCTGTTCGCCGACGGAGATCGTTGACGATGTGGTTGCCCTTGTCGCTGATCTGGCTGCGGCCAAGGATATCGGCATCCGGGCTGAAAACGACCCCGGGATAGGGGAGATCGTGGCGGACCCGAGAACCATTCACCGGGCTTTGCTCAACCTGGTCAATAATGCTATGGATGCCTGCCTGGAAGACGAGGATGCGTCCAAGGCGTTTTCCATCCGGATTGCGACCTCGGTTGAGGCCGGAAAGGTTCTTAGCCTGACCGTGGAAGACAACGGCTGCGGTATGGATGAAAACACCATGTCCCGGCTTTTTGATCCCATGTTCAGCACCAAGGGCGGCAAGGGAACCGGCCTGGGCCTGCTGGTGACGGGTAAGCTGGTTGAAGAGCACAACGGAGAGATTATTACTGAAAGTAAGTTGGGAAAGGGCACAAGTTTCACCATAAAACTACCATTTGAGCCCGTTGCAGCCGAAGATAAAAGACTGACCAAGGAGGATGAATAATGAGCAAAAAGGTGCTTGTGGTAGATGATGATTCTGATGTCAGATCATTTGTGGTCACAGTACTGGAGGAAAACGGGTATTTGCCTGCAGAGGCCCGGGACGGAGTCGAAGGGCTTGAAAAAATCCAGGCAGACAGGCCGGATCTGGTGATCCTGGACGTGCTGATGCCGAGGGGTAGCGGCATCAGGCTTTACAGGCACCTGAAAACCGACGACGGTCTTAAGGACCTTCCCGTGATCATGTTCACCGGTATTGCCCTCAGATCTTTTATGAAATCACAGAAAGCCCTGGATGAATTCAAGGGGGGAGAGGTGCCCAAGCCGGACATCTACCTTGAAAAACCGGTTGAACCGGAAGAGCTGGTCCGGGCCATTGAAACAAAAATAGGTTAATCTGGGGGGGCGGCTGCGGACGCCCGGTCAGTAAGGAGTACCCATGAAGATAAAAAAAATGCTTTTTGTCACCAAGTTTGAAGGGCTTTGCTACGATGCGCTCAGTTCACTGCTCAGCCTCAGGAAGGCTGATCTTGATCACGTGGTCTTTCTTAACGTGATTGAGCGTGACAAGGTGGCCATGAAAAGAGGATCGGGATATCTGAAAGAGGAAGAGGTAAAGCTGAAGGAAACCGCCAATATCAGGTTTATTGACTGGGCGGAAAATCTCTTTGAACTGGGTATGGAAGTGGGGGCCTATATTGAGGTCTCAAGCTTTATTCCCGAGATCCTCAGGGTGATTGAAGAGGAAAAACCCGATCTTGTGGTCATCGGGCGGTCCCACAAAGGGACCCTGGAGCAGCTCTATTCAAGGTCCGATATCACGGAACTGACCCGAAGGGTAAAAGTGCCCATCCTGGTGTTCAAGCACATGCTTGAGGATCAGGTGGTGCCTGAAAAGATATTCAAACGGCCTCTTCTGGCGACTTCCTGGTCCTCCTCGGGTGAGGGGGCGGTGAACTGCCTCAAAGAGCTCAAGGATGTGATCGGCCAGCTGCACATCATGTATGTGGTGGGGGAAAAAGAGCTGAAGAGTTCGGATACCCACCAGGTCCAGAAGGTCCGGAAACATGAACGCAGGCGGTTAGATGACCTCTGCGACGAGTTTGAAGAGGTGGGAATCGATGCCAGGCCCCATGTTTATGTGGGGGATCCTGAAAAAGAGATTCTCAGAGCCGCCAAGGAGTACCAGGCCTCCATGGTCATCCTGGGGACCAGTGAAAGAAATGCCATGCTTGAGCGGTGGATGGGATCCATTTCCCGGAATATTGCAGACAAATCAATCTATCCCTGCCTCCTGTTTCCTGTGCTGTAAAAAGAGACGGACAGAAGTGTAAATATGATCATATGCTAATCAATTTCAATAGGTTGTGTTCATTGTATGGGCTCTATTAAAGAGGTATACTGGTAAAAAGAAACGCCTTGACTCCCAATTTTTGTTCTGGTAGGAAGTAAGACTTTAGCTAAAAAAAGTGCGGCAAGTTTTTGAAGAAAAAAACATTATTTTGTGGACAAAGGGTTATTATGAAACTCCTATTTATAGACGACGAACAGACGTTTTTGAAGTACCTGGCCAAGCGGCTGGTGTTGGACGGATTTACAGTGAAAACCACCTTTTCCGGAGAAGAGGGGGTTGAGGCGGCATCCAAAGAGGAGTTTGATGTGGCCGTGGTTGATCTGCAGATGCCGGGTATTGACGGTATTGAAGTCCAGAAACGCCTGAAAGACCTCCAGCCCTTTTTGCCCTGCATTGTGCTCACCGGGCACGGCAGTGTGGAAAATGCGCTTGAAAGCGGGAAATATAATGCATTTAAGTTTCTGTCCAAACCAGTGGACATGGAGACTTTGATCGATACAATCAATGCAGCCTACAATTTCAGGCTGGAA
>JAKSAX010000605.1 GCA_022361395.1 Desulfobacterales bacterium
ATTGAAGAGCAATATGCCATGGCTGCGCCCAAGCCGTCCCTGTACCGGCCCGGTGCTGCTTACGTCGGTGATTACTGCGGCCCTGACGAATGTTCCTCTACTGAAATTGATGAACGCTAAAAACTGAACTTCTCTAAGGATTCTAAATGAAAAAATGGCAATGTATTGTATGCAAGTATATTCACAAAGGTGACGAGCCGCCTGAGAAATGCCCCGTGTGCGGGGTGCCCCGTGAAAAATTCGTTCTCCTGGAAGAAACACCCGAGGAAGCCGTAACTGCCGGGCCGGCACAGGAGGCAGAGAGAGAACCGACCCAGCCTGAAAAGCCGCCGGAACCTGAGACCGGTTTTGACAAAGTCACCCATTTGATGATCAAACACCATGCCCACCCGGTATCCGTGCATATGCCCAACGGTATCCTGCCGGTGTCCGTGATCTTGTTTATCCTGGCCTGGCTGTTTGATTCCAGCCTCTTTGTAAAGGCCGGGTTCATCAACCTGGTTTTTGTCATCCTTGCCCTGCCCCTGGTATTGTTTTCAGGGGTAATGGAGTGGAAGATCAAGTATAACCAGGCCCGGACCACCCTGTTCAAGGTTAAGATCCTGGCAGCCACCCTGACCACAACGGCATGCGGCATCTCCGTGCTCTGGTATATTATCGATCCCCGGGTGCTGGCCTCATCCAGGGCCTGGATCTATATTCTGCTGAATATGGTTATGCTGGCATCAGCTGGCATTGCAGGGCATATCGGCGGAAAACTTGTGTTTAAGGATTAAAATAAAAATGCCTTGCCGGTCCTGTCTTCCGGCAAGGCATTATTTAAGGCTGAACTGCCTGGCGGTCAGATTTCAATCACAAGCCCCACCGGGCAATGGTCTGATCCGAAGATCTCATTGTCGATAAAGGCTTCCCTGACCACCCCGTTCTCTATAAGATCCCCGGTGACAAAAAAATAATCGATACGCCATCCTGCATTGTTTTTCCTGGCATTGAACCGGTAAGACCACCAGGAGTACTTAACCGTATCCGGATGAAAATGCCGGAAGGTATCCACATATCCCATATCTGTCATCCGGTCCAGCACATCCCGCTCAATGCGCAAAAACCCTGAGCGTTTTGAATTCGGCTTGGGATTTTTCAGGTCAATCTCATTGTGGGCCGTATTAAAATCCCCGGTGATAATCAGGCTTTTTCCCTCATCCCTCAACCCCTGTGCATAGTCCAGGAACCAGTCGTAGAAGTCCAGTTTATACTGAAGACGCTCATCACTCATCTGGCCGTTGGGGAAGTAGATGTTAAACAGGGTAAACCTGTCATAATCCATCTGGATTATCCGGCCCTCCCCGTCATATTCCGGCCTTCCGAATTCAGTGATGACTTTTTCCGGGACAGGTTTTGAATAGGCCACGGTCCCGCTGTAGCCCTTTTTTACGGTTGAGTAGGCCCAGAAGTCATTATAGGGGGGAAACGGCGTCATCTCCTCGGTGCGCTGATCTTCCTGAAGTTTCGTTTCCTGGAGCATGAGAATATCGGGATCCAGTGCTTTAACGGAGTCGAGAAAATCCTTTTTCAGCACTGCCCTGAAACCGTTTACATTCCATGAGATTAATCTGAGTTCTGTTTTTTCTGTCATATTGTCTACCTATTGTTTTTTATCCGTTCCTATGGCGCCAGCATTATCCTCGCATCTGCCACCATGCATTTTTCAGGATCGCAGATCACCGGATTCAGATCCACGGACTGAAAATCCTGTTCCAATGCCATGGACAGATGCGAAAACCGGACCACCATCTCTGTGAGGGCCACCATATTGACACCGTTCCCGCCCCGGAACCCCGTAAACAGGGTTGATGCTTTCAGGGAGTTCACCATGGACTCAACATCATCCGGGGTTACCGGCGCCATGCGGATGGCCGTATCATTATAGACTTCGACAGCGGTTCCCCCTATCCCCAGGATGACCACGGGCCCGAACTGGTCGTCGTTTTTTGCGCCTGCGAAAATCTCGACACCCCGGACCATCTCTTCCACCAGAACGGATTGGCACCCTTCAAGGGCCAGGAGGCGGGTCATCTCCCTCTCCAGCTCCTTGTCGGTTTTAACCCCCACAGCCACTGCATTGTATTCGGTTTTATGAAGTATCCGGGGCGACACCGCCTTGACCACCACCGGTGCTGACAGCTCGCTTAAAAATGCACTTGCATCGCTCAGGGAGTCTGTCACCAGGCGCCCGGGCAGATCAAACCCGTGGCGCTCCAGCATTGCCTTGGCATCAGGTTCCAGTATCCAGCCCCTCTCTTTAGATGCCAGGATACACGCCTTGTCCGATTTGCTCAATTTTTCACGTATCAGCATGGTCTGCACCTCTTTAACGCCTTTACCATGAGTACGGCCCCTTCCACTGAAGAGGCCACCGGAATCCGGTTCAACTCAAATCCTTCAATGATAATTTTATATTTATCCTCATTGGGAACATAGGCAATCACGGGTTTTCCTTCATTGCGGGCCACCTGGCTGAGCTTTGCCCCGATGTCTGCTGAAATTCCCGGTGAATAGGGGAGCAGCAGCGCCAAAAGGCAGTCAATGTTCTCATCCCTTGCCAGATGCCGGACCGCTGCAATGATATCCTCATCCACACAGGAGCCTGTCAGGTCCAGGGGGTTGTTCAGTCCTGCAATGGCCCGGATTTCAGGTGACAGGTTTTCCCTGATGACTCCGGCTGTTGCAGGTTCGATGTCCGGAACCTCCACCTCCTGGGCTGCGCAGGCATCTGTCGCCAATACTCCGTGCCCGCCGCTCAGGGAGACAATGCCCACCCGTCCCAGGATACCCTTGGGATAACAGCTTAAGGATTCGCAGAAGGATGCCAGCTCGAATTCGCTGTCAGCCTCGGCCACACAGTGCTGTTTCATGATCTCGGAAAAGATCCGGTAATCCCCTGCAATGGATGCGGTATGACTTGCGGCAGCTGCCATGCCCCTGGTGCTTTTTCCGGCCTTAAGCACCACAACAGGTTTGGAACACCTTTCCGCAGTCTTGATAAACTCCCTGCCCTCTCCCGTGCCGAACCCTTCAATATAAAAGGCGATTACCCGGGTAGCCAGGTCATTCTCAAAGTATTCAAGCATCTGGGTTTCCCTGAGGCCTGCCTTGTTGCCGATGGACACGGCCAGGCTGATGCCGATGCCCATTCCGGCAAATTTCACCATCTGGTCCACTAATACGCCGCCGCTTTGGGAGACAAACCCGATATTCCCCATTTCAGGGCGGATGATCCGCTCTCCCGGCAAAAAGAAGGTATCCATATGGCCCGGGGCATATATCCCGAGGCAGTTGGGACCGACAAAGGGGAAATCCGCCTCCCGCGCCATATCAGCCACACGCTGCTGCAGCCCGTGATTTCCGGATTCGGAAAAACCGCCGGAAATAATCACCGCTCCCTTTACCCCTTTTTCTATGCACTGGGCCATCACATCCGGTACAAACTTTGCCCTGACCCCTATCACAGCCATGTCCACGGGATCGTCAATATCTCCCACACTGGGATAAAGGGTCTCACGGTTCAGCATCCCGCCCCTGGGATTGACAGGATAGGTCACCACGGGTGAGCGTAAATGATTTTTTGTATAAATTACATTGGCAGGGTGGCTGTCCTGGGTGGTGGACACCCCGACCACTGCCATGGACGAGGGTTTGAAAAGACGACTAAGATCCATGGGCACTCCTTTAATCGGTTACGATATCGCAAGATTACGGAACGCTACGACGCTTTTGTCCCGAGCCCGGAGAAGACTAAGGGGAATTGATACCTGATATCAATTCCCCTCAACACTTTTGATCAATTCAGGATAGGGTCCCGAACCTTAATTATCCTGGTCAGCCAGGTAATCATCATACATGGTTTCAAGGGCCAGTTTATGCTTGGCCTCTTCCTGAACCAGAATCTGGAAGACCTTTTTGGCATCGGCATTGTCGGTCTGTTCACTCAATGTGGTATAGAGTTTGACCGCCTTTTCCTCTCTTTTCATGGCAAGTTTCAGGATCTCAGGCATTGGCATGCCCTCTTCATACTCAGTTTCAACCATGTAATCGCTGATTTTCAGATCGGTGACGGTTTTAAACTCATAGGCATCAATTTTCTCTTTGTTGCCGGAGATATCCGAAAGAAGATCAACATGTTTCTGTTCTTCTTTTGAAAAACTCTCAAAGGTCTGTTTCAGGGAATCGCGGGTTGCCTCTTTGGCCAGGGATGCATAAAATTCAACAGCCTCTTTTTCTCTGTCAATGGCAAAGGTTAGTATTTCATCAACTGATCCGAAATTCATGCTCGTATACCTCCTGTTGGTGTTAGTATCCTAATTTTGTTATATACTCTGCTATATCATTTCTACGCTAAATAGCAACTTAAAAAAGTTGCAAATTGTATAGCAGATTTAAGTGAATTTAAATACCCCATTCCCCAGGATTTTCTATTTTTTATAGATCCGGTCCAATGCCCCGTGCACATCAGGGTGGCGGAAGGTAAACCCAAGGGCCAGCAACCTGTCAGGCAGAACTCTCTGTCCCTGGAGCAGTGAAGCGCCGAGCTCCCCCATTACCGTTTTTACCATAAAAGCCGGGGCCGGCATAAAAGAGGGCCTGTTCAGGGCCTGGCCCAGGGCTTTGGAAAACTCCTTTTGCCGGAGAGCCGTGGGGCCTGTGAAGTTAAATATCCCGGAGTGTTTTTCTTCCATCAAAAACAGGAATGCACGGGCCAGATCCCTGATATGAATCCAGGGGAACCATTGTTTTCCGGACCCTAAAGGACCGCCAACAAAGGATTTATAGGCCTTGCCCATTACATCCAGAGCCCCGCCCCGGCCAAGGACCACACCAAACCGCATAACTGAAACATCAGCCCCTTTATCTTCTGCCTGGAATGCCTCATCCTCCCAGTCCCGGCATACCTGCGCCAGAAAATCTTTGCCGCAGGGATCTGTCTCAGATACCACGGCATCTCCCCTGTCACCGTAAAATCCCGCTGCAGAGGTTGAAAACAATTGTCCCTCCCAGGTGTTGTCCATTGCAGCCACCAGGTTTCCGGTGGTTTTCACCCGGGAATCATAAATCTCCCGCTTATAGGCCTTTGTCCAGGGCTTGAAAATGCTGCGTCCGGCCAGGTTGACTATGATATCAGCCTGTTCCACATGGTCCTGCCAGGGGCCGGGCTCACTGGTGTCCGCAGAAACCCAGGTGAAATTACTCCCGTCAGATTCAAAAGGGTGACGGGTTGATGTGCCGAGGCCGATAACGGTATGGCCCTGTTCCAGTAAGATTTCGCTGAGATAGGTTCCCACAAACCCGGATGCGCCGGTAATCAGAATGGTTTTCATTGAAGTTCTCCTTAATTGGATATCAGGATAGATTCATTATAACCACGATCCCACCTTTCACAAACTAAATTTTAATATCGTAAAAAATAAAAAAATGTGACGGGGTTAAAATACGATTGCCCCGGGCCTATCCTGTAAAACATTGCCCGGCAGTCTTTTTTCTGCTATTCAGATACCCAATTTTTTACATAAATGGATAGAAATCATGTATGAATGCCCGTTCTGCAACATGCCCGGAAGATCAATAACAGCAAGCCAGGGCAGTGTCTTTGCCATAGAGGATGCCACACCGGTAAGCCGTCATCACATGCTCATCATTCCCTTTCGCCATTGCGAAACCTATTTTGAATTGACTGAAGAAGAGTTGTGCGACGCCCGGAAGCTCGTTGACCGGCTCCGGCGGGAAATCCTTGAAAAGGACCCTGGGGTTTCAGGGTTCAATATCGGGGTCAACTGCGGAAAAGTTGCCGGCCAGACCGTATTTCACACACACATTCACCTGATCCCCAGGCGTGAAAACGATACCCCGGACCCCAGAGGGGGTGTCCGGGGGGTGATTCCGGATAAAATGGGATATTAGGTCTCCAGGGTACCGATATAGGTTTCCCCGGTTTCGATATAGTAGATACTTTCGGCAACGTTGGTGATATGATCGCCGATACGCTCCAGGCACCGGCCCATGAAAATCATCCGGGTGCAGGCATCCACCACATCCTTGTTCTGCTGCATCTGTGCCCTGAGATCTGTCATGAGGCGGGCAAATTTCCGGTCCACGGCATCATCCCTGTGCCAGACATCAAGGGCGGCTGTGATATCCAGGCTTAGAAATGAGGCCACAACATCAGTGATCATCTCACAACAGATGTTGCCGATTTCCAGAATCAGGGCAACCGGTTTTCCCGGCACCGGGTTGCCGTTGCCCAGCTCGGTGACACGGCGGGCAATATTGGCGGCATAATCTCCGATGCGTTCCAGTTCCGTGCCGGTACGCATCACTGCCAGCAGGAATCGCAGATCCCCTGCCAGGGGGGTGCGCCTGGCCAGAAGCTTTACAGCATCATCCTCCAGTTCCTTGTACAGGGCATTGAGATTCACATCCTCTTCTATAACTGCGCCGGCCAGGTGTAAATCCATGGTGTCAAGGGAGGTCATCGCCCTGGCCAGCTGGAGTTCGCAGGTGGTTCCCATGGCTGAAATAAGGGAGTTCAACCGGTGGATATCGCCATCGTAGGATTTAACTATATGTGATTCCATTGGGTCTCCTTATCCTATCCAAACCGTCCTGTAATATAATCTTCTGTCAGCTGATGCAGGGGATTGAGAAAAATCTGGTCTGTGGGCCCGATCTCAATGAGATCACCCAGGTGAAAATAGGCGGTTCTCTGGGAGACACGGGAGGCCTGCTGCATTGAATGGGTGACAATGGCAATCGTATACTCCTGCTTGAGTTCATCGATCAAATCTTCAATGATCGCCGTGGCAATGGGATCCAGGGCAGAGCAGGGTTCGTCCATGAGAATCACCTCGGGATTCACGGCAATGGTCCTTGCAATACACAGCCGCTGCTGCTGGCCGCCGGAAAGTCCCGTTCCCGGCTGATCAAGCCGGTCTTTGACCTCGTTCCAGAGCCCGGCTCTTTTTAAAGAGCGTTCCACCAGCTCATCTGTCTCGTCCCTGTGCTGTACAAGACCGTGGATTTTAGGGCCATAGGCAATGTTGTCATAAATGGATTTGGGAAAGGGGTTGGGTTTCTGGAATACCATGCCGACCTGGGCCCTCAACGGTACAACATCCACATCCTTATCATAGATATTTTTTCCCTCCATGGTGATCTCACCCCGGACCTGGCACCCCTCAATGGTATCGTTCATCCGGTTCAGGCATCTCAGAAAAGTCGATTTCCCACACCCTGAAGGGCCAATCATGGCGATAACCTCGTTGCGGCCGATATCCAGGGAGATATTGTTTATAGCTTTTTTCTCGCCGAAGTTATAATAAACATCCACATTCCTGCAGCTCATCCTGGGGTTTTCCACTCTCATTTCACCCACAGTGGTTCTTTCATCCCTGGCCACAAGCTGACGTTTGTTGGGCCGTTTTACTGAAGACGCCATTTTTGTTTCTTCTTTTTTAATTTCCGGTTTAATTGAATCTGTTACGAACATCTGCAAAGGCACCCCCTTTACTTAACAGCTAAATAGAAAAAACCCGGGCCGGACCAAGGATGATCCGGCACAGGTTGTTTAATCAAGGATTAGAGGTCGGCCAATGTCAGCGGCTTCAGGTTTTTAACATTTTCCCGGAACATCTTTCTTTCATCCGCGGGCATGGGGATCAAGCCTTTGTCCGTCAGGTAGCCTTCGTCACCCCAGGCTTTCTCACTGGTAAATTCGGTGAGATACTCTTTCATACCCGGGATGGTCTTCACATGGGCTTTTTTAACGTAAAAGAACAGAGGACGGGACACGGGGTAGGAGCCGTCTGCAATGGCTTCAAACGTAGGCTGTACGCCGTCAATAAAAGATCCCTGGATTTTATCGGTGTTCTGGTCAAGGAAGGAGAAGCCAAAAATACCCAGTGCATCGGGGTTGGCCTCCAGCTTCTGAACGATAAGGTTATCATTTTCACCGGCTTCGATATAGGCGCCGTCTTCACGAACCGTATGGCAAAGGGCCTTGTAGGCTTTCTTGTCTTTTTTCTTCAGATCCTTGATCCATTTGAACTTTTTGGCCCCGCCTTCCATGGCAAGCTCTACAAATGCATCACGGGTACCTGATGTGGGCGGAGGACCAAGGACCTCGATTTTAACTGCGGGAAGCGCAGGGTTCACATCTTTCCAGGTTTTGTAAGGATTGGGAACCAGTTTGCCGGTAATGTTTCCTGAGGGCACATCCTTAGCAAGGGCGAGAAAGAGGTCTTTTCTGGTCAGCTTCATAGCCGGGGACTTTTTAGAGTTGGCCACTACGATGCCGTCATAACCGATTTTTACTTCAACAATATCGCTCACACCGTTTTTCATGGCTTTTTCAAGTTCGCTCTTTTTGATGCGTCTGGAGGAATTGGTGACATCAGGATGCTGAACGCCGATACCGGCACCAAAAAGTTTGTGTCCGCCGCCTGAACCGGTGGATTCGATTTTCGGGGTCTTAAAGGAGGTGGTTTTACCGAACTGCTCCGCCACAACAGTGGCAAAGGGGTAAACGGTTGAGGATCCCACGATGGAGATGTAATCTCTTGAGGAACCTGCGTAAACAGTGGAAAGGCCCATGGTAAAGACCAGGGCGGTTACGGCTAACAGAATTTTTTTCATTTTCAAACTCCTAATAAGGTTAAAAAATACTTGGGTTAAATTCAGCTTATCTCTGTTTTTCATATACTTCAGGGTTAGGGATCGCCTAAGAATCCGTTCACATTCTGCTTGCAAAATCCCCAGTGTTTTAAGGGTCTTTGTAAACAGACCAGGTGAAGTTATTTCTGCGGGATCCCTTACCATCTTCTTTCGAATCTCTTTCTCAGGAAAACAGCCAGGGCATTCATGGTCACCAGGAATGCCAGCAACACCATGATGGCGGCGGAGGTTTTCTCCAGAAAAGCGCGTTCCGGGCTGTCTGCCCATAAAAAAATCTGTACCGGTAGAACCGTGGAGGGATCTGTAAACCCGGCGGGGATGTCCACAATAAATGCCACCATTCCGATCATCAGAAGCGGGGCTGTCTCACCCAGGGCCTGGGCCATACCGATGATGGTACCGGTGAGCATGCCCGGCAGTGCCAGGGGCAGCACATGATGGGCAACCATCTGGGTTTTGGAGGCCCCGACCCCCAGGGCGGCTTCCCTTATGGATGGGGGAACGGACTTCAGGGCGGCCCGGCTGGCAATTATTATGGTGGGCAGGGTCATCAGCGTCAGCACAAGCCCGCCCACAAGGGGAGCGGATCTTGGCAGGCCGAAAAAATTGAGGAATACGGCAAGGCCGAGAAGACCGAATACAATGGACGGTACGGCTGCCAGGTTATTGATGTTGACCTCTATAATGTCGGTCCACCTGTTGGTGGGGGCGAACTCCTCAAGATAAACAGCAGCCGCCACTCCAATGGGAAACGACAGGCACAGGGTGACCAGGAGGGTGTAAAAAGACCCGCAGGCCGCTCCCCAGATCCCGGCGAGTTCAGGCTCCCTTGAATCCCCTGCCGTAAAAAAGGTGGTGTTGAACTCCTTTTTAATCTGTCCGTTTTCAACCAGGTAGTCCACCCAGGCCAGCTGCATATCGTTCATCCGGCGTTCACTCTCCGGCACATCCCGTTTGATATGCCCTTTCATAAGCATATCCACATCATCATCCGCCGGCACCCACAGCTTTATTGCATTACCGATTTCATGACGGTTTTTAGCCACAAAATCCTGGAGCATGAAAGAGGCGCCCGTGCTGACCAGGCTGTAGAGTTTTCTCTTATCCCGCCGGCTTTTCACCTCCGGAAACGTCTTTTTCAGGGTGTTTCGTACAAGCCCCAGATAGTTGGCCGCCGACAGGTTTTCCTTATCAATCTCCTGGGGATCCAGGAAAATTTCAAGTTCAACAACGGTCTGCTGAAAAGCCGTATACCCGTTTGCAATGATGCTGATAAAAAGGATGGACAAAAAGGCCAGGCTCAGGATAATGGCTGCAAGGCCGAATCGCCGGAAGCGCCGTTCACGTTTGTACCGCCTGGCAAGCCCTTTGTTTACGATATCCATGGTCCTTATTTCAGACCCGGAATTACTCTGTGATGGCTCCGTATTATTCATATTGCTCTCTGTATTTCCTGACCACCGCCAGGGCAATCACATTCAGGATAAGTGTAACGACAAACAGCATGAGGCCAAGGGCAAAGGCAGCCAGGGTCTTGGGGCTGTCAAACTCCTGGTCACCCACCAGGAGGGTGACGATCTGTACCGTAACCGTGGTAACTGTTTTAAGGGGGTTTACCGTAAGATTGGCTGACAGGCCTGCGGCCATCACAACAATCATTGTCTCACCGATGGCCCTGGATACGGCCAGAAGCACTCCGCCGACAATCCCGGGCAGGGCTGCAGGCAGCACCACCCGTGTAATGGTTTCAGACTGGGTTGATCCCAGTCCGTACGCCCCGTCTCTCAATGACTGGGGAACGGCATTTATGACATCGTCAGACAAGGAGGAGACAAAGGGAATGATCATGATTCCCATGACCAGGCCGGCTGCCAGTGCGCTTTCAGAAGAGACGTCCAGCCCGAATGAGGCGCCGGTGTTCCGGATGGCAGGGGCAACGACAAGAGCGGCAAAAAAGCCGTACACCACCGTTGGGATCCCCGCCAGAATCTCCAGCAGGGGTTTGGCAATGTTCCTGAACCGCTTATTGGCATATTCGGACAGGTAAATAGCGGACATCAGCCCGATGGGAACCGCCACACACATGGCAATGGCTGAAATAAGCATGGTGCCAAGAAAAACCGGGATGGCGCCGAATGCACCTGAAGATCCGACCTGGTCCGAACGGATGGCCATCTGGGGGCTCCACTCAAGGCCCAGCAGGAATTCGCTGACGGGAATAACCTGAAAAAATCGGATGGCTTCGTAAAGTACGGAAAGGACAATGCCCACTGTGGTGAAAATGGCAAGGGTGGAACAGGCGATCAGCAGCACCTTAATCACATTCTCCACATGATTCCTGGCCCGCAGGGCTGGTGAGATAAAATGCCGTATCCAGAGAATAGCAACAATTGCAAGGGTAACCACCAGCACACTCAATGCGGCGTGGCTGGTCATTTTAAGATTCTCATAATGTTCTGCCGCCGCCTGGATGGCAGGACTGATCTCACCGCCTACGATATTTCCGTCCACCAGGTTGCGAATGTCATTCACAATGAGATTCAGCCTGTCCTTTGGCAGTGTCCGGATCTCTTCGGGCAGGCCTGCAATCATTATATCCGTAATCACACTGGACTCAAAAGCCAGCCAGAAGGAGAAAATAATCAGGGCCGGCAGGGCACACCAGAGGGCTGCAAGAGATCCGTAGTAGGAGGGCCTTGAATGCAACACCCTGGAGCCGCCTTTGGCCGAGGATACGGCAAAGGCCTTCCGGCGTCCCAGGTAATACCCGCCTGCGGTCAGCATGAGCAGTGTTAAAAGTAATTGTGTCGGCGACATTGATAGTCCTTAAAGTTAAAACAGTTTAATTAATGCTGAGAGGAAAATACGCCCCTTTTATTAGATCTGCTTTAACGTCATGTTAGCAAACGATTAGGGATGTGTTATTGCCGATACGGCCCAGTTTTTCCCGGGTCCCGGCCAGGAGATCATCCAGTGCCGCTTCCATATCCGAGGAATGGGTTCTGACATTTTCAGACAGCCTGCGGGTCTGCTGCGCCGCCTCCTTGACCGTGGAGACCCGGCTGGAAAGGTCATGGACTTCATTACGCGTGGCATCGGCATTCCGGTTGATCCGGTCAGAGAGGCGGCCCTGGTTTTTCACCGAGTCAAAAATCAGGGTGCCGGCCTCAGATAGTGTCCTGATACGGGTTTCAATACCCTGGGTGGAACCGATCATCTGCCGGCATGCCCTCTGAATGGAAGAGATCTTTTCCTCAATGTCACGGTTGGCGGCTTCAGTCTGTAAAGAGAGGTCCCGGACCTCATTGGCAACCACGGCAAATCCTTTGCCGGCAGCACCGGCCCTGCTTGCCTCAATCCTGGCGTTCAGGGCCAGGAGTTTGGTCTGGCCGGCAATGTTTTTAACGATTTTTATGATCTCCCCAATCTCCCGGGAAGCCGTATCCAGCCCCTGGATATTCCCCATTGATTCACGGGTCACCCGGTTGATATCCGTCACCAGGTCATTCTGCCTTTCCATCTGCCTGCGGATATCTGCAACCGACTCCTGAAGGCTGGCAGCAGCCCTGGCCACCCCGCCGGTATTTTTCTCTGTCCTGCCGATGGCTGTACCGGCGGTATCACTTTGCTCACTTGTGTCCCCTGCAAGTTCATACAAATCAAAGCTTGCGGTCTTCATGGCCCGGGATTTGGTCTGGAGATCCTCAATCAGGTCCGTCATGGTCCCAATCAACTCCTGGATCATTGCCTGTTCCTTTTGCTGGCGCACATCCGCCGCTCTCAGGTTTTCCAGCGCCCCTTTAAATGACTGGAGCACCCCTGCCAGAATACCGATCTTATCTTTCCGGCTCTGGTAGGGAATACGTGTCTCTTCTCCGGCACTGATCTGTTCAATGGTCCTGGTAAGCCGTTTCAGGGGGCGCTCCACATTGAGAAAGGTCATGATATATAAAACCAGCAGATTCAGGGCCAATGTTATCCCGGCAATGATAATCAGTGTCCTCTGCCGGTCTCCCCTGAAACGGTTCAGCGCCTCTTCCTCAGACCGGATCTGATCCACGTGATACAAGATTTTGGTCCGGGACGCCTCTGCTGCCATTCCCTCGTCAGCCAGCCTGGCGTTAAGCTGCGCAATCTTCTGCCCCAGGGCATCCTCGCTTTCAGCAGCGGCAGTTTCAGTCCGGATGATTGTCTTTATTTTCTCCATGTCCTCTTCCGGATTTGGGCTTTTCAGATAGATCATGTCAACGGTGTCGGTGAATCCGCCCGTATCATCCATAATCCCCCGGGAAACAAGGAGTTTTCCGTCTTTCACCTGGACAACAAACTTTCCTTTTGAAATATCCCGGCGTTGTTTCCGCTTGAAAAATTTCCCATATGCAGCCCGTCCCTCAAAACGTTCCTCACCGTCAACGGAGAAACCTTCGGATATACGTTTTCGTATGCCGGCTTCCGGGTCCACGGCAAGCATGTCCGGAATCCGGAGATAGTTTTGCTGGAGGCGGGTAATCCTGGTCCTTAAATCCGCGTTCAGTTCCGCATTCAGTGCAAGGAGCCGGTTTGTCTTTTCACCCACTTCCCTGGTGGCGTGCCAGCTGACAAAGATGAGACATCCCATGCAAAGGTTTGACACCAGCCCCACACCGAGAATAAGTTTGACCCCAACCGTCAGCCAGGTGGTCTTTGCCTTTGGCCGGCCGGTATCCACGCAGACATTGTACTCTCTTTCACCGGTACTCCTGTTTTTTTCAGCCGCATTCTTTTTCCGGAATATCAGCCCCGGACTCTCAGCCGTTCTGGAGAAAATATTTATATTCATTTCATTCAGCCCTCTATTTCCCATGTGATTCAGATCCTGATTGCCACGGCAAAGTAGCACTGCCTTATTAGAAATAAATGAGTAAATGATGAGCAAACGGTCCGGCAAAAAAACAAAACGCCCTGCCGGATCAAAATGATCCGGCAGGGCGTTTTGTTTTCTCTAAATGTTCAGGCCGGGGTTAAGCCAGCCGTATTCTTATTCTTTTTTTTCTCTGAGTTTTTCCACAAGGGATTGAAAGGACCCGCGTTCCAGCATCTGCCCGAATTGAGACCGGTAATTACCGATCATGCTGACCCCTTCGATGACCATATCATAGATCATCCAGGTATCTTCACTCTTCCTGTACAGCCTGTAATTTATAGGAATCTCCACGCTGTCAGTAATTATCTTTGTATTGACCTGGGCCTTTTTCTTCTGCACCCGCTCTTTAAGGAAAACCACATCCTCATCAGTGTAATTTTCAATCTTTGCCATATAGGTATCTTCCAGCAGGGTGCCGAAGAGATCGGTAAACTCATCCTTTTCCGTATCAGATCGTTTTTTCCAGTGCTTGCCGAGGCTCAGCTGGGACATCTTGCGGTAATCAAACCGCTGACGGGCAATCTGCCGGATTTTTTCCCGCTTTGCCGTCTGCCGGCCTTCGGCTTTAAATGCCGGGTCCCTGAGTACTGTCAGGATCTGTTCAATGCTCAGTTCCAGCTGCGCTTTGGCAGATCCGGTATCAGCGAAACCTGCCCCCGGGGATGCCATTATAAGACAGAGAACAACTGCATTGATCAGTGTTAGGGGTCGCGCAAAAATAACTTCACCTAATCTGTTTATAAAAACCCTTAAAACATTGGGTATTTTGCAAACAGAATGTGAACTAATTCTTACACGATCCCTTAGCCTATACAAAAATCTCATCTTGGGAAGCGTCCTTATGGTCTAGTTTTCAGGCAGGAAAGAACCGGTTATTTTCCCAGGCCGGCCAATGCCGTCTCTGTATCCGGTTCAATGGAAAAGACATTGTCCAGTTTGGTCAGGGATAATGCATTGAAAACCGTTTCCCCCAGACCGGCCAAAACAAAACTGCGGTCCTCCTTTTTACTCCATTGCAACCCCTCCACAAGGGTGGCAATACCGGAACTGTCCATAAAGGAGACCCGGCTTAAGTCAACAATAATCCCCGGTGTGGACGGTTTAAAATAGGGCAGAAGCGTGTCCCGTAAATTAGGCGAGGTAAACATATCAATTTCCCCTTCCACAAAAATCAGGGCAACGCCGTCTTTTTCTTTGGTATGAATTGAAAATCCCATGGGCTGCTTATTTCTCAAATATATATTTACTGATAAGTTCTTCCAGGCTAATGGCGGATTCGGTATCCATCAGTGCGTCTTTATCCTCCAGAAAATCCTCGGAGCCGCCCGGTGACAGTTTGATAAACTTGTCGCCGATCACCCCTTTGGTACGGATAGAGGCAATGGTATCATCGGAAATCATGGTTCCGTTCTCAATCTCCATCTCCACCCGGGCATTATTTTCTTCTAGGGTAATCCTGCTCACCTTTCCCACGGGCACGCCGGCGATCTCAACGGATGCACCGGGCTCAAGCCCCTCAATGGAGCCGAAAGTGGCACTGATGGTATAGGCATTTGACCCGAACAATTCCACAGCCCCCAGATTTACCGAAAGATAAACCAGGCAGGCCATTCCCATTATCATGAAAAGCCCCACTGAAATTTCCGTTTTTTTTCCGTACATGATTCTTAATTTAAATCCTATAGCAATAGAGATGTCAAGATATAATCCATGATCAATATGGACAGAGAGGTATATACAACCGCCTGGGTGGTTGCCCTGCTGACCCCTTCTGTGGTTGCCTGGGCCGTATATCCCATGAACGAGCAGATCCAGGCAATCAGCAGGCCGAAACTGAGGGATTTTACCACCCCGCCGTAAATATCGGTAAATGTCACAGCAGTGACCATTTTGCCGAAATAAGCCCCTTCATTAACTCCCAGAAGTTTTACCCCCACAAGATAGCCGCCGAAGATGCCCACCACATCAAAAAACGCAGTCAGCAGCGGCAAAGAGAGGATTCCGGCAATGATCTTGGGACTGATCACGTACTTTAAGGGATCAATGGCCATCATCTCCAGAGCGGGAAACTGGTCTGTAATCTTCATGATGCCGATTTCAGCGGTCATGGCGGAACCGGCCCTCCCTGTCACCATAAGGGCACAGAGCACAGGCCCCAGCTCACGGATAATGGACAGGGCCACCGCAGACCCCAGCAATGCCTCCGCACCGAATTGGGTCAGGGTATGGTGGCCCTGGAGCCCCAGAACCATGCCTGTGAACAATCCTGTTACAAAAACAATGAGAATTGATTTTGAGCCGATGAACTCTACTTCCTTGATCAGCCGGAACAGCCTGAAAGGCGGCACAAAGGCCTGGTATAATGAAATGAGTAAAAACACACCGCTCCGCCCCAGAATCTGTATCCGGTTCAGGGTTGATCTTCCGATGCTGGCAGGGATCTCAAGAATCACAATTTGAATTCCTATTCCGTTAAAATTTCATCCAGGTAATTTCTATCGGTCCGGGTAAAGGGAATGGGGCCCTCCGGCGTTCCGTTGATGAACTGGATCACCCGTGGATCCGTGCTGTTGCGAATCTCATCCACGGTTCCTTCGGCAATGATATCCCCATAGTAAAGGATGATAATCCGGTCTGCTATCCTGAAGCAGGACTCAATATCGTGGGAAACCACCACAGAGGTAATATTCAGCTTCCCGTTCAGGTCCTTGATCAGCTTATCAATGACCCCTGTTGAAATCGGATCCAGGCCCGAGGTGGGCTCATCATAAAAAATCACCTTGGGATCCATGACAATCGCCCTTGCCAGCCCCACCCGTTTCATCATCCCGCCGGACAGCTGGGACGGCATCAACTCCTCGGTGCCCCGGAGCCCGACCATCTCAAGCTTCATGGTTACAATGGTCTTGATCACATTGTCTGCAATCTGGGTATGTTCCCTCAACGGAAAGGCGATATTCTCAAATATGTTCAGATAATTAAAAAGGGCTGATCCCTGAAAGAGCATGCCCATCTTTTTTCTTTTCTCAAAGAGCTGTGCCCTGCTTGCACTTGTCAGGTCCAGGCCATCGAAATGTACCTCCCCCGAATCAGGTGCCTCAAGTCCGGTCAACTGGCGCAGCAATGTACTCTTTCCGGATCCGCTCCCCCCGAGGATCACGGTCACTTTACCCTCTTCAAACCTGCAGCTCAGGTTGTTGGATGCCACCACACTGCCGTATTTTTTTACGAGATTTTTTACAATGATCATACCCTGTCCTACCCCATAAGATTGATCATCTTAGATACCCCAGGCACTCCCTGCCTGTCAACGGTAAACCCGCCTGCCGGCAGAGCCTGGGCATGTAATTTTTAGAGTAGTATGAGTACGCCTGTGGCAGGCCCAGGTCTCCAGGCATCGGCAGGGTGAAGGAACGGAGCGGCGTAAATGAACAGAACGTCAGGACAAAAAGTAATGCTCATTTTCGCTTCCCATCAGCTCAGGACGAGCTGGTGGGATTTAGCGGAGTTTCTTTGCCCTGTCGGTGCCGGGTAATGGATAAAAACCAAATGCGTTTACCCTGGCCTGCCGGAGGTGTGCGCGCCCGCCTCTTTTACCCATTTTGTATTCCGCTCCTCTCCCCGGAAAACAGGCAGGAAAACTTATAGGTTATACTCTAAAATCCGCTGGGCCATGAACAAGGATTGACAAACCCGGCAGGGGTTTATATACAGATTCTTAGATTATGGACATCATAGACCATGAGAATACACTTCACGATCAGTCAACCGCCCTGGACGCCTGTTATAATAAGGTCGCGCGGCTGAATAATTGTATTGAAATCGCCAATCTGATCAACTCCGAGCTTGCCTTGGGTAAGTTGCTGTCCAGCATCATGGAAACCACCAAAGCCGCGTTCCAGGCAGATTCTGTTAGCCTGCTGCTCAGGGAGGAAAAAACCGGCGACCTGGTTTTCCAGATCGCCCTCGGGGATGTGGGCAATGAGATAAAGGAACTCTTCCGCCTGAAAAAAGGCCGGGGCATTGCAGGGCTTGTTGCGGAATCCGCCACCCCTGTGAACATCAAAGATGTGTATGACCATCCGGGCTTTTCCCCGGAGTACGATCAAAAAACAAATTACCGGACCCGGTCCATGATATGCGTCCCCCTGAAAGCCCGGGGGAAAACACTGGGGGTCATCCAGGTGATGAACAAGAAGATCTCTCCTTTCTGCTTTACCAACGAAGAACTGGATATGCTGGTCACCATCGGTTCCAGTGCGGCGGTTGCCATTGACACGGCCCAGATGCACAGGGTCATCATCCAGAAAGAGACCCTGGAGCGGGACCTGTCCCTGGCCAGGGAGGTTCAGCAGAGTTTTCTGCCTGCGGCCCTGCCTGAGGTTAAAGGCTATCAATTTGCCGCCCTGAACCGCCCTGCCCTTGAAATCGGAGGGGATTTCTACAATTTTTTCTCCCTGCCCGGCAACAGGCTCGGGATTGTCCTGGGAGACGTCTCAGGCAAAGGAATTGCAGCATCCCTTTACATGGCAAGGCTGACCTCCGACCTTCAGCACCATGCCCTTTTGAGCCGTCAGCCCTCCCAGCTCATGGAGAGCATCAATGACCTGCTCTGCCGGCGGTCCAAGCACGGCATGTTTGTTACCCTTGTATATATGATACTGGATCTTGCCACGGGCCATGCCTGTTTTTCCAACGCCGGCCACTTGTTCCCCCTCTGTTTCCTGGACGGGGACTGCCGGCTTTTGGGAACGGACAGCACCAAGGGGCCTCCCCTCGGCATCCTGCCCGGCCTCCCCTTTGCCCAGGAAGAGTTTTTCCTTGAACCCGGCCAGAGCCTCATCCTTTATACAGACGGGGTTACAGAGGCAAAAAACAGCTCCGGAGAACTTTTCGGCATGGAAGGATTGACCGCTGCACTGAAAAAAGAGACGGCCTCCCCCGCAGCTCTGATTAACACGATATCGACAGCCGTGGAAAAGTTCAGCCTCGACCACGGAAGAAGTGATGACATTACCCTGGTAACCCTGAAACGGGAGCCGGCAGGAAACGGGAATCCGTCATGACCGACCAGACCATTGAAATGTCAATTCCCTCCCACCCCCGGTTTTTACAGCTTATCCGGGCAGTGATGGGCAAGGTTTCCGCCATTCTGGAAATTCCCAGGGACCAGGCGGGACGTATCACTCTGGCAGTGGATGAGGCCTGTTCGAACATCATCAAATATGCCTACCTCAACGCCCCGTCCGGTAAACTGGATTTCCTGATCCATCTTGAAACTAACCGGCTTGAAATAACCATCACAGACTACGGCAAGGCATGTGATATCAATAAGATGAAACCCAGGGACATTTCCGATATCAAGCCCGGGGGGCTTGGCACCTATATCATAAGCCAGGTTATGGATACAGTGGAATACCAATGCGGCCATAACGGAAGAAACCGCATCAGGATGGTGGCTGCACTGGATACCCCGAAAGAAGAACAGTCCCTTTCCAAACCATGAAAAGAGACTGCTTTATTCCATTCCCGGAATTCTGAAAGACCGGAAGATTACTTATATTCTGTTCGTTTTTATCCGCTGAATTCTTATTCGCCTACTTTTTATTCACCTACTTTTTATTCGCCTACTTTTTATTCATCAGGGCGGCTTCAATCACCTCAAAGGCAAAGGGAGGTGAAAGGTTCTTAGCGCCTGAAGCCGGCAGATCTTCCTGGGGTTTGTGACCGGAACCGGTAAATCCCAATACCCTTTTGTCATTGAACTCAATGCGGTAGTTGGGACGGATACCCTTTCCTGTGGTGCCGAAAAAAACCTTGGCGTCCTTATCCCCTGCCATATTGGCGAACACTTTTTTCAGGAACGGAGCTGAAAGCTGTCCGACCCGTTCCTCATCCCAGACAATAAGAGACTTTGCCGTCCCTGATCTCCGGGTCGTTGTCTTTTTGGCTTTGAGTTTTGAAATTTTCCCCTGAAGAATGTTCAGTTTCATACCCAGGTTTTTAACCGACCGTTCCTGAATTTCCCCTTCAGCCTGGGGGCGGAGCGCCTCAAGTTCTGCATTAACCTCCTCAAAAGAGGCTTTGGATTCCTCCATGGCCTTTTTTTCAATAAGCTGATCTATATGGTCACACATCCTGTTGATGGCTTGTCTGGATTCTCGGAATTTATTGGGCTCCATTTTGCCTCCTCGTCCTACAAATTTGTGCACGGTCTTAAACCACCTGGCAGATGAGACATATATCCGGTTTAATACAAAAGGGACAAATCAATCAGCAACAACATCCAGTGATCTAAAAAACACTGCGGTTAAATATCCATATTCGTTCAAAGATCCTACACTGACTGACATATTAATTCAAGGATTAGTAAAATATTAGGTGGCAAACAGGGGAGAGCCCCCGGCTTCACTCATTTTTGAAGTGGGGCCCCCTTTTTCTTTCCCGGCAACTTTATATAAAAAAAACCATAAAAATCAGGTTTTCCCTGATTGATTTTTAAAAAATACAGGGGTATGATGCTTTCATTTTCGCAAGCCTGAGTTCTTTTTTATCAGCTTGTCTTTTCTCAGCCATGTCGGAATTTGGCTGAGTCGGCTGGGTGGATCCATTGTTCACGGGTGGATTGTATTCGATCTTAGGAATCGCGCAAAAATAACTTCACCTGGTCTGTTTACAAAACCCCTTAAGGCATTGGGTGTTTTGCAAACAGAATGTGAACTAATTCTTACGCGACCCCTTAACTGCCGGACCAAAAACATAGTTTTGTACCTTTGTTGTCCAAGGAGACTCGAATGCTGCGCTATTGCTTTAAAACGTCAGCTTACCTTTGTGTGGCAGGTATTTTTTATCAGATTTTCTGCCTGAAAGGCCTCTGACCGTCATCCATAGGTGCCAGTCTGGTCAC